>DASUMM010000270.1:0-8880 GCA_036277655.1 Burkholderiales bacterium
CGAATCGCTGCTCGTGGAGCCGTACTTCGTGCCGGCTTCGACGGCGGTGTTCGCGCAGCTGCAGTACTTCCAGGAAAAGCGCGAGAACGTCGCGCTGGTCGTCGATGAGTATGGCGAGGTGATGGGCCTCGTCACGCTCGAGGACATCCTGGAGGAGATCGTGGGCAAGTTCACCGCCGCGCTGCCGTCGGCGACGTCGGCGCTCGCCTGGGACGCCAACGGCACCTCGCTCGCCGATGGTTCGCTGCAGATCCGCGAGGTGAATCGCGCGCTCGGGCTCGAACTGCCGATCGACGGGCCGAAGACGCTGAACGGGCTGGTGCTCGAGCAACTGCAGGACATCCCGGAAGCCGACGTCTCGCTCAAGATCGGCCGCGTGGTGGTGGAGATCCTGCACACGCAGGGCCGCACCGTGAAGACGGTGCGCCTTTTCCGGCCGGCGCCGGAACGCGCCGAGGAAGCCGCCTAATCGGAGCGTGAACCGCGGCAGTTGTCCCATCCGCTCAGAGCGTTAGCGCGCGAAGTTTCAGCTTTACAAAAGGCGGCCTGCTAAGGCATCATCGAAAGATCGCGATTGCGTCAATCAGGGAGCGGGGAATGGCCACAGCGACCGCGGCAGCCAAAGGGCCGAAAGAATTCACTTTTGCGTGGGAAGGCAAGGACAAGGCCGGCAAGACGGTACGCGGCGAACTGCGCGCGCCCGGTGAAGCGGTCGTCAATGCCACGCTGCGTCGCCAGGGCATCGTCGTATCGAAGGTCAAGAAGCAATCCGCAGGCAAGGGCGGCAAGGTCGGGCGCAAGGACATCGCGCTCTTTACGCGCCAGCTGGCGACGATGATGAAGGCCGGCGTCCCGCTGCTGCAGTCCTTCGACATCGTCGGCAAGGGCGCGCCCAATCCGGCGGTCGGCAAGCTCGTGTACGAGATCAAGACCGAAGTCGAGACCGGCTCCTCGCTCGCGCAGGCGTTTCGCAAGTACCCGCTCTATTTCGACCAGCTGTTCTGCAACCTCGTGCAGGCGGGGGAGCAGGCCGGGATTCTCGAGACGCTGCTCGATCGCCTGGCGACCTACCAGGAGAAGATCCTCGCCATCCAGTCGAAGATCAAGTCGGCGCTCTTCTATCCGATCGCGATCGTCGTGGTGGCGTTCATCATCACGGCGGTGATCATGATCTTCGTGATCCCGGCGTTCAAGGAAGTCTTCACGAACTTCGGCGCCGACCTGCCGGGGCCGACGCTGTTCGTGATGGCGATCTCGGACTATTTCGTGCAGTACTGGTATCTGATCTTCGGCATCGCAATCGGCGGCGTGATCGGGTTTCTGCAGGCCTGGAAGCGCTCCCTCGCGGTGCAGATCTTCATGGACCGGCTGATGCTGCGCATGCCGCTCTTCGGCAGCCTGGTGCAGAAGTCGGTGATCGCGCGCTGGACGCGCACGCTGTCGACCATGTTCGCGGCCGGGGTGCCGCTGGTGGAAGCGCTCGATTCGGTCGGCGGCGCTTCGGGCAACTATGTGTATGCGCAGGCGACCAAGCAGATCCAGCAGGAAGTGTCGACCGGCACGTCGCTCACCGCTGCGATGCAGAACGTCGCCGTCTTCCCGGCCATGGTGATCCAGATGACCTCGATCGGCGAGGAAACCGGTGCGCTCGACGGCATGCTCTCCAAGGTCGCCGACTTCTACGAGGCGGAGGTCGACGACGCGGTGGAGGCGCTTTCCTCGCTGATGGAGCCGATCATCATGGTGGTGCTCGGCACCCTGATCGGCGGCATGGTCATCGCGATGTACCTGCCAATCTTCAAGATGGGCCAAGCCGTCTAGATGACCGTCGTCGGCTGGCTCAGCCAGCCTGCGGTGTTTCCCTGGGCCGCGCTCGTCTTCGGCCTCTGCGTCGGCTCTTTCCTGAACGTGGTCATCCATCGGCTGCCGAAGATGCTCGAGCACGACTGGCGCGAGCAGTGCGCCGAGCTGCAGGCGGGCGATTCTCCGGCGGCCGCGGCGACGGCCGGAAAAAGCGCAGCGGGGCCCTACAACCTCTGGACTCCCCGGTCGGCCTGCCCCAGCTGCGGCAAGCCGATCCGCGCCATTCATAACGTGCCGGTGTTTTCGTGGATCGCCCTGCGCGGGCGCTGTGCTTCGTGCGGTGCCGGCATCCGCATGCGCTACCCCATCATCGAACTGGCCGGCGGCGTGGTCGCGGCCGGCGCCGCGCTCCGCTACGGGCCCACCCTGGCCGCTTTCGGCGCGATGGTGTTCTGCTGGAGCCTGATCGCGCTCGCGGCGATCGACCTCGACACGCAATTGCTGCCGGATGACATCACGCTGCCGCTGCTATGGGCGGGACTTGCTTTCAACCTGGCCGGCACGTTCGCGCGCCTTTCACCGGCGGTGATCGGTGCCATCGCCGGCTACCTGACCCTGTGGCTGCTGTACTGGGGGTTCAAGCTCGCGACCGGCAAGGAAGGGATGGGCTACGGCGATTTCAAGCTGCTCGGCGCGATCGGCGCCTGGTTGGGCTGGCAGATGCTGCCCTTCGTGCTGCTCGCCTCCTCGATCGTCGGCGCCACCGTGGGCATCGCGCTGATGGTGTTTGCCGGCCATGGCCGCGAGAAGCCGATTCCGTTCGGGCCGTATCTCGCCGCAGCCGGTGCCATCGCGATGTTCTGGGGTCGCGACATCACTGCGCGCTGGATGCCGCTGCTCGCGTGACAGTTCCGTTCGTCGTTGGCCTGACCGGCGGCATCGGCAGCGGCAAAAGCGCAGCGGCAGACGAGTTTGCGCGGCTCGGCGCAAGCGTGGTCGACACCGACGTCATTGCGCGCGAGCTGACCGCAGCCGGCGGCGCGGCGCTTGCCCCATTGCGCAAGATCTTTGACGAGTCGCACTTCGATGCTTCCGGCGCGCTGGACCGGGCGAAGATGCGCGCCGCCGTGTTCGCCGACCCGGTGGCGCGCGTGCGGCTGGAATCGCTGCTGCACCCGATGATCCGCGAGGAATCGCAGCGGCGCATCGCCGCCGCGACGGGTCCATACGTAGTGTTTGTCGTGCCGCTGCTGATCGAAGCGGGCGACTACCGCAGTCGCGTGCAGCGCGTCGCCGTGGTCGATTGCCCGGAGGAACTGCAGCTGGAACGGGTCCGTCAGCGCAGCGCCCTGCCCGACGACGAAATTCGCCGCATCATCGCGGCGCAGGTTCCGCGCGCCGAGCGCCGGGCGGCCGCCGATGACCTGATCGACAATTCCGGGTCCGTTGCCGCACTGCACAAGCAGGTGGCGGCCTTGCACCGGAAGTACCTTGCGCTTGCGCGCAATGGGCGCTGATTTGTGTTGGCTCTGCAATTCCCGCAGAATGCGGCGCAACTTCGCGACCGCACGGAGCCCGGCGCGCGCGTGATCAGCTACGAGTACCCGCTCAACGAGCGCATCCGCACGCTGCTGCGCCTGGAGGATCTGTTCGAGCGCTCGCGTCACTTCATCGCGCGCACCGATCCGCTGGACCATCACGTCGCGCTGCTGACGCTGTTCGAGATTCTCGAGGTCGCCGGCCGCGCCGATCTGAAATCCGACCTGCTGCAGGAACTGGAGCGCCAGAAGCAGGTGCTGCTTTCCTTTCGCGACAACCCCGACATCTCCGAGGATGCGCTCGCCAATGTGTTGCGGGACATCGAGCAGGCCTCGGCCGCGCTGTTTTCCATGACCGGGCGCATCGGCCAGTACGTGCGCGAGAACGAGTGGCTGATGTCGATCAAGCAGCGCACCGGCATCCCCGGCGGCGCATGCGAGTTCGACCTGCCTTCGTACCACTACTGGCTGCATCGCCCGGCGGACGAGCGCATCGGGCAGCTCGCGGCCTGGACCAGCCCGCTCTACCCTCTGCGCGACGGCTCGGCGATCATCCTGCGCATCCTGCGCGATTCGGGCCGGCCGCAACGCTTCACTGCGCCGCTCGGTGCGTTTCAGCAGATGCTCGGCGGCAAGACCGCGCAGATGCTGCGCGTGAAGCTCGATTCCGGGATGCAATGCGTGCCGGAAATCAGCGCCAACAAATACGTGCTCAACATCCGCTTTCTCGCCCAGAACGCCGATGATCCGCGCCCGAAGACCGCCGACTGGGATGTCGGCTTCGAGTTGACGTTCTGCAACCTTTGAAGACCGTCGCGTGCCCGCAGTGCGGCCGGCTCGCCGCCTTCACGCCGGCGAATCGCTTCCGCCCGTTCTGCAGCGAGCGCTGCAAGACGATCGACCTTGGCGCCTGGGCGAGCGAAGCGTACCGCGTGCCCGATGTCGCGCCGCTCCCCGAGGGCAGCGAGAGCCCCGACTAGCGCCGGTACACTGGCGCCGCGGCGCCTTCGATCTCCACGTTGAGGCAGGCAACTCGCCCGGCAGCGAGCGCGCGACCCAACGCCGCAGGCAGCTCGTCGGCGCGGCGCACGAACTCGCCGTGCGCGCCGAAGCCTTCGGCCACGAGGTCGTAGCGCGTCGGCAGCAACTCGCACCCACGCGCCCGCTCCGCTCCGTAGGCGCGCAACTGGATCTGGTACTCGGCGTTCCAGCGCGCGTCGTTGCCGACCAGCGCCACGTAGCCGAGCCCGTAACGCACCGCAGTGTCGATTTCGGCCGCATGGAAGCCGAACGTGCCATCGCCGAGCATCGCGACGACATTCGAGCCAGGAAGCGCAAGCTTCGCCGCCGCCGCAAGCGGCAGCGCCGCGCCGATCGAGCCCGCCGGACCATTGATGATCCGGTGGCTGGCGCGAAGCGTCGCCTGCGCCCACTGGCCGAACTCGCCACCGTCGGCGACGAGCACGGCGTCCGGTCCGTCCAGCAGTCGCTGCACGGCGCGCGAGACTTCGACCGGATGGGGCGCTTCGCCTGGGCCCGACGATAGCGTCGCCCAAGCGGCAGGCCGCCACGCGAGCGCGGAACGCACTTCCTCGCACCAGCCGCTGCGCGGCCAGCGCCTGCGGCGAGCGATCCACGGGCGAAGGTCGCCCTCGGCCGGTACCAGGGTGCACTCCACTGAGAACGCGGCGCCGAACTTGAGCATGAAGTCGGGCGACTTGCCGGCGAGCACGACGAGGTCAGCACGCCGCAGGACTTCGGCGAGCAGCCCGAGCGCCGGGTCGTTCACTCCGCGCGGGCTCTCCATTGCGATGACCGGAATGCCGCTTTCCTGCTCGAACTGCGAGGCGAGCGCCTGCCGGCTGCCGCGTGCATGCAACGGACCTGCGATGACGAGCGGACGCGAGGCGGCCGCGAGCCGATCGAGAAGCGCATCGATTTCCTTCGGATCTGCGCTCGGCGGATCGGCCGCGAAGGCCTGCGGCTCGGGAATCTGCGCTTGCACTTGCTCCTCGAGGAGGTCGCTCGGAAGCGAAACGTGCACCGGCCCGCACCGCCCGGCGCGGGCCATGCGCATCGCGAGCGCCAGGTCCTCGCCAAGCGTTTCTGCCGAGCGCGACGTCCAGGAAGCCTTCGCCACCGGTGCCGCCATTTCCGCCTGCCGCATTTCCTGAAACGCACCGCGCCCCAGCTCGGCGAGCGGTGCGTGTCCCGAGAGCAGCACGAGCGGCGACTCGGCGGCGAGTGCCGTATAGAGGGCCGGCACTGCGTTCGCATGACCCGGCCCGCCGGTAACGAGCGCGATCCCCGGCTCCTCGGTGATGCGGCCCCAGGCGTCGGCCATGTGCACGGCGGCCGCTTCCTGTCGGACGTGCAGGATTCCGACGCCCGCGTCGATGGCCGCGTCGAAGATCGACATGACGTGGTTGCCCGAGAGCGCGAACAGCTGCCGCACGCCGGCGCGCGCGAGCGTCTTCGCGACGAGATCGGCGCCGCGCATGCCGCCTACTGACGAATGCCGAGGCCGGTGACCAGCTTGTCGTACAGCTCGTATTGCTCGCGGACGAACTTTTCCGTCTCGGCGGGCGAGCGGATCGCGGCAATGCCGCCGATCTTGGCGTTGCCCGCCTGCCAGTCCGGATCCTTCGCGAGCTTGCCGAACACTTCCACCCAGCGATCCACGACTTCGCGCGGCATCCCGGGCGGACCCATCAACGCCGTCCAGCCGACGATCTTTTCCATGTCGGGAAAGCCGGCCTCGCGCGCAGTCGGGACGTCCGGCAGCTCCGCAAGGCGCGTCGGCGTGACGAACAGCGCGCGCACCGCGCCCGACTTCACATGCGGAATCACCGTTGGTGCATTGTTGCAGGCGAATTGCACCTGGCCGCCGAGCACTGCGGTGGTCACTTCGCCGCCGCCCTTGTAGTGGATGCCGACCGCATGGTCCTTGGTGAGGCCGGCGAGCGTCATCCAGTACTGCGCGGCCATGTTCTGGCTGGTGCCGATCCCGGCAGTGGAGAAATTCAGCTTGCCCGGATTGGCCTTCACTTCGGCAATCAGCGCGGCGGCGCTGCGGTGCGGCGAGTCGCTCTTGACGAAGCAGATGTAGGGGTTCAGCTCGATCAGCGACAGCATGGTGAAATCGTTCCACTTGTACGGCGCCTTGGAGTCGAGCGCAGGAACGATCGCGTGGGTCGCAATCCGTGCCACGAGCAGCGTGTAGCCGTCCGCAGGTGCGGTGCGCACGGCCATCGTCCCGATCACGCCCGAAGCGCCGACGCGGTTCATCGGAACGATCGGCTGGTTGTTCAGGTACTTCGTCGCGTGCTGCGCCACGTTGCGACCGGAGAGGTCGGAATCACCGCCGGCAGCGAACGGGATCACCAGCGTGATCGGCTTCGAGGGATAGCCCTGCGCGAATGCGTTCGCCCACGCGAAAAGCAAAACTGCAACAGCGACGAATGGCTTCATCGGTCTCCCTCCCGGTATCCTTGGTGGATGACAAAGCCTAGCATGCCGCCCGGCGCAATCGCCGGTGCTGCGGCCTGGTACGGGCGCGACCTTGCCGCGCGCGAACACGAGTGGCTGCGGCGCTTCTCTGCCGAGGAGTTGGCGGAGCTCGATCAAGCGGTACACGCCTTTTGCGCGAGCGCAGTCCCGCTGACAGCGATATCTCCGGCGACTTTTCCGCTGCCCACGCTCGGCGCTGTCCTGCGCGACCTGTTGCGCGAGCTGCTCGAGGGCCGAGGGTTCGTGCTGCTGCGCGGCTTTCCGGTCGAGCGCTATTCGCGCGCAGAGCAGGCGATCGCGTACCTCGGCCTCGGCTCCTATCTCGGCGCCGCCCGCTCGCAGAATGCGAAAGGACACCTGCTCGGACATGTGAAGGATCTCGGCTTGGACATCCGCAATCCGAACGTGCGGTACTACCAGACCAATCGAAAGCTCGAGTACCACACCGACTCGGTGGACATTGTCGGGCTGCTGTGCCTGAAGGCGGCGAAATCCGGCGGCGAGAGCTTCCTCGCAAGCTCGATGACGCTCTACAACGAAATCCGCGAGCGCAGGCCGGATCTGCTGCCGGCGCTCTTCGAGCCCTATCCCACCGACCGGCGCGGCGAAGTTCCCGAAGGGATGCAGCCGTGGTTCGACATCCCCGTCTTCCATTGGCACGCCGGACGCCTTTCTTGCATCTACGTACGGCAGTACATCGAAGCGGCGCAGCGCAATTTCCCCGCTGCACGGCGTCTCACGCAGGCGCAGCTCGAGGCGATGGATCTGATGGACGAGCTTGCGAACGACCCGAAGATCCATCTGTCGATGGAATTCCGTCCCGGCGACATGCAGTTCCTGCACAACCACCAGATCCTGCATTCGCGCAACGACTTCGAGAACTGGCCGGAGCCGGAGCGCCATCGTCATCTGCTGCGGCTGTGGCTCGCGCCGAACGAAGCGCGCCCGCTGCCGGAGGTGTTCGCGCCGCGCTACGGCAGCGTGGCGCCGGGCGAGCGCGGAGGAATCGTCGTGCGCGGAACGAAACTTTCGGTCGCGCTCGAAGCCGAGTAGCTAGGACCAGCTGCCGCGAATCATCGCAAGCCCGTGCGCACCGGCGCTGCGCGCCGCATCCAGGTCGGCCGGCTCCAACCCTCCGATCGCATAGACCGGAATCGATGCGCCGCGTACGATTTGCGCGAAGCGCTGCCAGCCGAGAAGCGACGTCCCGGGATGCGAGGCGGTCGCCTTGACCGGACCGAGCACCGCGAAATCGAGCTGCAGGGCGATGGCGCGCTCGAGTTCTTCCCGGGTGTGACACGAGGCTGCGACGAGTCCTGTGGCGGGCCGCTCCTTGAGCGCCATCAGTTGCGCCGAAGGCAAGTGCACTCCGTCGGCCACGTCGGGGCCGCCATTCACCAACACTCGCGCGCCATGTTGATGGGCAAGCTCCGTCGCTTTGCGAATCAGCGCAAGCCGATTTGGGCAATCCTTGTCCCGAACCTGGAACAATCGCAACCCCTGCTCCAAGCGCGATCGCAGCCGAGCGAGCATCGACTCCATGCCGTAGGTCTGCGCATCGGTGATCGCATATTCGAGCGGCAACGCGAGTGAGCGCAGCACTGGCGCGTTCGCCGGCAGCATCGGCTCCACGATCGGCGCATCGATCCGCTGCCAGACGATCTGCTGATCCTCCTTCGGGTGCGGTTCGCCGCGCCAGTCGGTCACGCGGAAGAAGTTCAGCCGCACCGTCGCGTGCGGGTAGGTGTAAACGCGCGTGATCCATGGATAGGCACGAATGACGTCGATGGCCAGTTCCTCGTGCAGCTCGCGCGCGAGCGCATCTGTTGCGCTTTCGCCCGGATCCACCTTGCCGCCGGGGAATTCCCACCAACCGGCGTAGACCTTGCCGACCGGGCGCTGCGCGAGCAGGAACGCGCCGTCAGCGCGCTCGATGACCGCCGCCGCGACCTCGACCATGCCTTCCCGCCCAATCGCGCGCGAACTGGTATGCCACGCGCCCGCTGCGCGAGCCGCGCTGCAGCGACCA
>DASUMM010000271.1:0-7009 GCA_036277655.1 Burkholderiales bacterium
CGTGCCGCGCGAGCACTACGACCTCATCCTCGAGGCGGCGCGGCACGCGCCGTCGGGCGCCAACTCGCAGCCCTGGCACTACATCGTCGTTACCCAGGCTGACACCAAGCGCGCGATCGCGGACTACTTCGTCGACGAGCAGCGCCACCGCGCGAAGTTGAAAATGAAGTTTCCGACGCCGAACTATCGCGGGCTCCAAACCTCGCCCGGGATGATCGTCGTCGTCGCCGATTTTCGCTTCACGCGCGCCTTCCCAGTGCTGATGGACGGCTCGGAACTCGACCGACTGTACCACCAGAACGCCGAGCGGATCCTGCTGCAGAGCGTGGCGGCGTCGACGATGTCGGCGCAGCTCGCTGCTGCGGCGCTCGGCTACAACGTGTGGTGGGTCACCGCCATTGGCCAGGAAAATGCTCAAAACGCGATGCGGCCGCTGCTCGGCGTGCCGGATGACCTCGCGATCATCGACATCTTCTGCTTTGGCCCGCCGGCGAAGCCGCCCTACAAGCGCTGGAAGAAAAAGCTGGACGAGATCGTCAGCTGGGACCGCTTCGACCCGGCGCAGCACAAGACGCTCGCCGAGATCGACGAATGGGTGCGCGAGACGCGGCACAAGGTGATGTACCGCGACGAATCGAAGATCGACTGAATCTTTACGCGGGCTTGCGAAACGGATCGCGCATCGGCAGCAGCCACGCAAGGACCGCCGCCTGCAGCGTCGCCAGGACCGCAAGTGCGAGGGCGTAGCCCTCCGGCGCAAAGCGCCCGTCGATCACCGGAAAGCCGCGCAGCACCGCGCCGATCCCCCACTGGAACAGAAACGAGAACGAAAACATCAACACGTTGGAGGCAGTGTTCACCCGGCCGGTCATCTCCGGCGGAAAGAGCGGCGTGAGCAGTGCATACGCGAGCCCTGCGGAAATCGCGGTGAAGCCGTACACGGCGAGGATGATCGCCAGGTGGCGGGTGACGCCGAAGACGAGCAGCAGGAACATCGCCAGCGACACGAGCAGCCCGGTCTTGTAGACCGCCATCCGAGAGACGCCGAGCTGCGCGAGCCGGTCGCTCGTGACGCCGAAGAATACCGAGCCGATCGCGTACGCCACCGCGCCGGCGAGCAGGTAGTTCGCGACGGCGCCGCGCTCATAGCCGCCGACGTCATACAGCCACGGCGCAAGCCACAAGCCTTGCATCGCCTGGTACGTCGCGTGGCAGATTACGAGCGGCAGTCCGATGCGCCAGAAGCTGGAGGACGCGAACACATCTCCGAAGCGCCGGATCTGCGCGCCGAGCGAATCGCCCCTTCCGGGGAGCGGCTTCTCGGGAACCACGAAGAAGATCAGCGTGGCGGCGATCACCGACATCGCCGAAACGCCGAAGAAGACCATGCGCCAGCCGAGCGGCCCGAGCAGCGCCTCGACCGGCGCGGTCGCCGAGAGCGCGCCCAATCCGCCGACGGCGAGATACAGGCCGTTCAGCGTCGCCAGTCGGGAAAGCGGAAACCACAGCGTGAACGCCTTGATCGCGCCCATCAGCCCGCCCGAGACACCCAGGCCGATCAGTGCGCGGCCGATCGAAAGCATGACGAAGTCCTGCGCCAGGCCGAAGATCAGCGCGCCGGCACCGGCGACTGAATAGAGGCAGGCGAGCACCCGGCGCGGGCCGAAGCGATCGAGCAGCACGCCGAGCGGCAATTGGAACGCCGCGAACGCGAGCAGGTACGTCGAAGTGAGCAGACCGAGGTCCGCCGGCGACAGCGAAAACTCGCGCGCCAGGTCCTTCGAGATGACCGCGTTGACGTTGCGAAAGAAGAACGACAGGAAGTAGCCGGCGGCGAACGGGCCGAACACCACCAGCATCAGCCGCGCGGGAAGCCCGCTCACGCGGCCGTTCTAGCGCGCTTGCAGGAAATCGCCGAGCGCGCGATTGAAGCCTTCGCTACTCTCGATGTTCGAAAGATGCGCCGCCCTCGGGAGCACCACGAGCTTCGAGCCGGGCGCATTTTCGTGGATCTCGCGCGCCATGGCGACCGGCGTGCCGGGATCCTCCTCGCCGACGAGGACGAGGATCGGGCAACGGATCTCCTTCAGGCGCGCGCTCAAGTTGATCTTTGGAATCGCGTGACAGCAGCCGACGTAGCCGGCAACGGGCGTTGCGGCGATCAGCCGGCCGACGCGCTGCATGGTCTCGGGATGCGCCTTGCGGTAGGGCTCGGTGAACCAGCGGGCGAGCGTCGGCTCGACGAGCGGCTGCATGCCGTTCGTCTCGGCCGTGCGGATGCGGTCCTGCCACACCGGCGCCGCGTCCGCCGGGTAGCGGCTCGTCGTGTCGGCGAGCGTGAGGCTGGCGAAGACGCCCGGATATTTCAGCGCGAACGTCTGGCCGATCATGCCGCCCATCGACAGGCCGCAATAGTGCGGGCGCGCGGCGCCGACATGCTCGAGCAGTGCCTTCAGGTCGTCGGCAAGCTGCTCCAGCGTGTAGGCGCCTGCAGGTGCTTCGCTCTGGCCGTGTCCGCGCGTGTCATAGGCAAGGATGCGGTAGCGGTCGCGGAACTCGGCAATCTGCTCGTCCCACATGCGCACGCTGCAGGCGAGCGAATGACTGAGGACGAGCCAGGGCGCGCCTTCCTTGCCGTGCAACTCGTAATAGGCGTCGATTCCATTCACTTTCGCGTGCATGCGCTTCTCCTATGCGTGGGCGACGATGAGCGGCACCTGCATCTCCTCTTCGCTCGTGCCGCCATGATTACCGATATGAAGGTGGCGCTTTTCGCCGGGCGTCCAGTCCTTGATCGTGTAGTGGTCGTTCATCAGCAGCGTCACGTCGCCAATCCGCTCGTTGAACTGCGGATGCGCACGCCCCGGCCCGAACCAGCCTTCGTCGGCAAGCTCGCGGCTCATTCGCACCTCCGCGCGCTCTCCCAGCCATCCGCGCGCGCGCTCGACGAATTCCTTCACGCGCCCCTCCTGCACATGGCAGAACGCGGCGCGTCGCTCGCCGCAGAGCGGCAGCCGCAGCAGGCTCGCCAGGCCGGGCGCGGACTCGAGCTCCAGCGACGCCGGTCCGGTGCTGTCGAGAAACCCATGATCCGCCGTGACGACCAGCAGCGTGTCGGTTCCTGCAAGGCGCCGGAGCAAGTCGGCGAACGCGGCATCGATCCGCTCGAATTCGGCGCGCACTTGCGCGCTCGATACGCCGTGAGTATGCGCAAGCGTGTCGTATTCGGGCCAGTAGGCATAGAGAAACTTCCGCTCCGGGCCCGATTTCACCATGCGTTCGGTCTGCTCGACGAATCCGTGCAGGCTCGAGTAGGCGTGGCGCTCGGCGCGCCCGCAGTAGTACACGTTGTAGGTGGAGTCGACGATCGAGCGGTGGGTGACGACGATCCCCCGCACGCCCATCGTGTCGAAGATCGAAGTGCCGCTGTAGAGCTGCGATCCCGAGACCCCGCGCGCCGCGAGCGAGAGGTTGTCGCCGCGCGAGCGAAAGGGCAGCGGCGCCGCAACGCAGCCCGCGACGGCGAAATAGGTGAACCATCCGGTCAGCCCGTGCTCGATGGGCGTCGCCCCGGTGAACGACGTGGTGATCGCGCTCGCGGTGGTCGACGGAAACACGGCGCTGATCGCTCCACGCCGATGCCGTGCAAGCGTGCCTTGGGCGCCGTGCCGCCGCAGATAGTGATCGCCCAGCCCGTCGACGATCGCCAGCACGACGTTGCGCGCCGCGGCCGCCTCGCGTGCGGGCAGCAGACCAAGCTCGGGATGTCGGGGCTCGGCGCCGCAGCCGGCGGCGAGCGATGCGATCAGGTTGACGAAACCGCTACCGGAATAGTCCGGTCTTGCCATGGCGCCCTTGTTTTGAAGGACGCCATTGTAGCGGCGCTAGTGCAGCAGCACCCGTTGCGTGAGGAGCGCGTCGTAGTGGCCGAGGAATTCGTCCATCGTATCGGCGCCCTGGTCGTGCGAGGCGAGATCCGCCATCGAGGCGCGGAGCTTCAGCTCCACGGCGCCTTCGAGGAAGGTGCCACGCCCGCGATGCTTGTCGACCAGCTCCACGCCGCGCTGCCCGGGAAATTCCACCACGTAGTAGTTTTCGCTGTTGTAGATCACGTTCATTTCGCACTCCCGGGGCATTCGCCCGTGTCGATGCCAGTGCATCACAGCGCGCACGCGAAAGCGATGAAGTATTTCTCACCGCTCGCAGGCAGGAATGCCGTTTGCCATCCCAAGTCCCTCTCGATTAACGCGAAAGCCGTGGTTTCGGTGGACACCGGAGGCGCGGGCGCGCGTGATAAACTGCACACCCACTCTCCCGGAAGGCCGCCATGCGGATGGAAGTACACGTCCACGCCGACATTCCGATCCTCGAAGGCGTGTCGAAGAAAAGAATCGAGGAGGCGCTTGCGCCCTGGCTCGATTACCTCGACGCCGAGTCGCTCGCCGATGCCAAGAGCATCGAGCCCGAGGAGCCGGGCCTGCGCTTCGACGACAAGGAGCTGATGCTGTTCGTCTGCTGGACGGGCGAGATCGGCCGCAGCTTCCACGGCGCGCTCGAAACCGCGCTCGAAAATCTCGGGCCGCTCTGCTACGAGGCGGTCGAGGTCGACATGACGCTCTACCACGACAACGGCGAGCAGGAGTCGCGGCTTCTTTTCGTCGGCCCGACCGCGCAGGCGATTCACGAGGCGCAGCGCCGCTGCATGATCGAGGACGTCTCGGGCCTGCTCGCGCGCCAGTTTCCGAAGGAGCGCGTCGCCGAGGCGATCGCGGTGGTGAACGACCTCTTCGATCGCGACTGGAAGGAAAAGGCTTCGCAGCCGCAGAAGCCCGAGCGGGCGTTCGAGACGTACACGCGACCGGCGCGCAAACACCTGCATTGAGCTCCGGCCCCAAGTACCCCGGCTTCGACACGCTCGCGCTGCACGCCGGCCAGTCGCCCGACGCGGCGACTGGGAGCCGCGCGGTCCCGATCTACCAGACGACTTCGTACGTCTTTCGCGATAGCGCGCACGCCGCATCGCTCTTCAACATGGAGCGCGCGGGGCACGTCTACTCGCGCATCTCCAATCCGACGGTTGCGGTGCTGGAAGAGCGGATCGCAGCGCTCGAGGGCGGCGTCGGCGCAATTGCCGCGGCTTCCGGCCAGGCGGCTCTGCATCTCGCGGTGGCGACATTGATGGATGCCGGAAGCCACATCGTCGCTTCTGGCTCACTGTACGGCGGCTCGCACAACCTGCTCGCCTACACGATGAGCCGCTTCGGCATCGAGACGACGTTCGTGCGGCCGGGCGATCTGGCGGCCTGGAAGCGCTCGGTGCGCCCGAACACGCGGCTCTTCTTCGGCGAGACGCTCGGCAACCCGGGCCTCGACGTGCTCGACATTCCGGCCGTCTCGGCCATGGCGCATGAAGCGGGCGTGCCGCTCCTCGTCGATTCGACGTTCACGACGCCTTACCTGATGAAGCCGTTCGAGCTCGGGGCCGATCTGCTCTATCACTCGGCGACGAAGTTCCTCGGCGGCCACGGCACCACGATCGGCGGCGTGCTGGTCGACTCCGGGCGCTTCGATTGGAGCGCGAGCGGCAAGTTTCCGCAGCTTTCGGAACCTTACGCGGGCTTTCACGGCATGGACTTCGAGGAAGAGTCGGGAACCCGCGCGTTCCTGCTGCGCGTGCGAAGGGAAGGGTTGCGCGACTTCGGCCCGTGCATGGCGCCGATGACTGCGTTCCAGATCCTGCAGGGCGTCGAGACGCTGCACCTGCGCATGCCGCGCCACGTCGAGAACACGCGCAAGGTAGTGCAGTTCCTCGCCGGGCACGCGATGGTCGAGACGGTGCTCTACCCCGAGCTTCCCGGCCACCCGGATTACGAGCTTTGCAAGCGGCTGCTGCCGCGCGGCGCGGGCGCGGTGTTCTCGTTCAATCTGAAGGGCGGCCGCGAAGCGGGCCGCACCTTCATCGAGAGCTTGCGCGTTTTTTCACACCTCGCCAACGTGGGCGACGCAAAATCGCTCGTCATCCATCCGGCGACCACCACGCACTACCGCATGTCGGATGACGATCTGAAAAAGGCCGGCATTACCGCCGGCACCGTGCGGCTCTCGATCGGCCTGGAGGATCCGCAGGACCTGATCGAAGACCTCGAGCGCGCGCTCGGCGCTGCGCGCCGCGCGGCAAAGTAGCGATGGACTTCCAGGTCGACGGCAGGAAAGCGTTCGCTTATACCGCTGCGCACGCGCTCGATCCGAACCAGCCGACCGTCGTCTTCCTGCATGGCGCCGGGCTCGACCATTCGTGGTTCGGGTTGCAGAGCCGCTATTTCGGCTATCACGGGCGCAACGTGCTCGCGGTCGATTTTCCGGGACACGGCCGCTCGGAGGGGCCGCCGCTCGCCACGATCGAATCGCTCGCCGACTGGGTGGTGCGGCTGCTCGATGCCGCGCAGATCCGACGCGCGAGCCTCGTCGGCCATTCCATGGGATCGCTCGCGGCGCTCGAATGCGCCGCACGCCATCCGCAGCGCATCGAGCGCATCGCGCTGATCGGCACCGCGTATCCGATGAAGGTGGGCGAGGCGTTTCTCGAGGCAGCGCGCAGGAACGAGCAGACCGCGTACGACATGTCGACCATCTGGGGACACGCGCCGAAGATCCCGTTCGGCGGAAATCCGAACCCGGGCATGTGGATGTATGGAGATTCGCTTGCTCGTCTGGGGCGCCTCGCACCCGGGGTGCTGTATGCGAGCCTGAAAGCGTGCAACGACTACGCCGTGGGGACCGAGAGCGCGCGCAAAGTGACGTGTCCGGCGCTTTTCATTCTCGGTGCCCGGGACGTGATGACCCCGCCGAAGGCGGCGAGCGCGCTGGTACAGGCGACGAACGGTGCGCGCGTCGTGACGCTCGCTTCCTCGGGGCATTCGCTCATGGCCGAAGCGCCCGATGCGGTGCTCGATGCGCTGGTAGAGTTCCTGTTCGAACCGGTGGCGACCGGCTAGCGTCGCGCCCAGTC
>DASUMM010000272.1:0-8545 GCA_036277655.1 Burkholderiales bacterium
AAGGACCTGTTCGGCCTCTACGAGGACACGTTGGCGCGGCTTCTCGAAGTGCCGCGGTGAGCGCGCCACTCGACTTGAGCATTGTCTTGCCCGCGCTTGCCGCGGGCGTCCTCGTCACGCTTACGCACGCGCCGCTCGGCATCCAGGTGCTGCAACGTGGGATCGTCTTCATCGATCTGGCGATCGCGCAGATTGCCGGGCTTGGCGTGGTTGTTGCCGATTGGCTGGGCTTCGAGCCGAAAGGCATCGCCGTCCAGGTCGCTGCGCTCACGGCAGCGCTCGCGGGCGCGCTCGTCCTTCATTGGACGGAGCGGCGCTGGCCGGACGTGCAGGAGGCGGTGATCGGCGTCAGCTTCATCGTCGCAGCGAATGCCGCTCTGCTCCTGCTCGCGGCAAATCCGCATGGCGCGGAGCATATGAAGGATCTTCTGCTCGGCCAGATTCTCTGGGTAGACCCCGGCCGGCTGTTGCCTGTGGCGATCGCAACGGCGGCCCTGCTGTGGGTGTGGTTTGCGTGGCACGAGCGCATAGGTCGCTTCGGTTTCTATGTGGTGTTCGCTTGTGCCGTGACGATCTCCGTGCAACTGGTCGGCCTCTACCTGGTGTTCGCAACGCTGATCGTGCCTGCTCTGGCCACGCGCGCGATTGTGCATCGCCGGGTGTGGGCCTGCTACGCGCTCGGCGTATTGGGGTACGCAACAGGGCTGGCCCTGTCGCTAACGACCGACTTGCCTCCGGGGCCGCTGATCGTCTGCGCGATGACGGCGCTCGGCGCAATGGTCTTTGCAATGCCGCGGCGTTCTCGCGGTCTAAAATGAGTTTTTCCCGGGATCGAGAAATGAGCGAGTGGCACGGCACGACGATTCTGTCCGTTCGCCGCGGCGCCAGCGTAGCGCTCGGCGGCGACGGTCAGGTCACCTTGGGACAGGTCGTGATCAAGGGCGGCGCACGCAAGGTGCGCAGGCTCCATCACGACCGCATCCTCGCCGGGTTCGCCGGCGGCACCGCGGACGCATTCACGCTTTTCGAGCGCTTCGAGGCCAAGCTGGAGAAGCACCAGGGCAACCTGATGCGCTCGGCGGTGGAGCTCGCCAAGGACTGGCGCACCGACCGCATCCTGCGCCGCCTCGAAGCGATGCTCGCCGTGGCGGATCGCGAGCGCTCGCTCGTAATCACCGGCCTTGGGGATGTGCTCGAGCCCGAGCACGGCATCGTCGCGATCGGCTCGGGCGGGCCTTACGCGCAGGCGGCTGCCATCGCGCTGCTGCAGGACACGCAGCTCGCGGCGCGCGACATCGTCGAGCGAGCGCTCGCCATCGCCGGGGAGATCTGCATCTACACCAACCAGCAGCGCACGATCGAAGTGCTGGAGTAGGGCAATGAGCAGCATGACCCCGCAGGAGATCGTGCACGAGCTGGACAAGCACATCGTCGGGCAGGATCGCGCCAAGCGCGCGGTGGCGATCGCGCTGCGCAACCGCTGGCGCCGCCAGCAGGTGCCCGAGCCGCTGCGCCAGGAAATCACGCCGAAGAACATCCTGATGATCGGGCCGACCGGCGTCGGCAAGACCGAGATTGCGCGGCGCCTCGCGCGGCTCGCCGATGCGCCGTTCCTGAAGGTCGAAGCGTCCAAGTTCACCGAAGTCGGCTACGTCGGCCGCGACGTCGACTCGATCGTCCGCGACCTGGTCGAGATCGCGGTCAAGGGCGCCCGCGAGCAGGCGATGAAAAGCGTGCGCACGAGGGCGCAGGACGCCGCCGAGGAGCGCATCCTCGACACGCTGCTGCCGCAGGCGCGCGCGGTCGGCTTCCAGGAATCGAGCCCCGAAGAAAGCGCAACGCGGCAGAAGTTTCGCAAGCGGCTGCGCGAGGGCGAGCTCGACGACAAGGAGATCGAGATCGAAGTTGCGGCGGCGACGCCGCAGATGGAGATCCTGGCGCCGCCGGGCATGGAGGAACTGACATCGCAGATCCAGGGGATGTTTCAGAACCTCTCCGGCGGCCGCCGGCGCTCGCGCAAGCTTCGCATTCGCGAGGCGCTGCAGGTTCTCACCGACGAGGAAGCGGCGAAGCTTGTCAGCGAAGAGGATCTCAAGGGCCGCGCGCTCGCCAACGTCGAGTCCAACGGCATCGTCTTCCTCGACGAGATCGACAAGATCACCAGCCGCGGCGAAATGGCGGGCGCCGATGTCTCCCGGCAGGGCGTGCAGCGCGACCTGCTGCCGCTCGTCGAGGGAACCACCGTTTCGACGCGCTACGGCATGGTGAAGACCGATCACATCCTGTTCATCGCCTCGGGCGCGTTCCATCTGGCGAAGCCCTCGGACCTCATTCCCGAGCTGCAGGGGCGTTTTCCGATCCGCGTCGAGCTGGATGCGCTCGGCGTGGAAGACTTCGTGCGCATTCTCACCACCACCGATGCGAACCAGGTGCAGCAGTATCAGGCGCTTCTCGCCACCGAGGGAGCGATGCTGGAATTCGAGCCGGAAGCGGTGCGGCGCATTGCCGAGATTGCCCACGAGGTGAACGAAAAGACCGAGAACATCGGCGCGCGCCGCCTGCACACGGTGCTGGAAAAGCTGCTCGAGGAGGTGTCGTTCGCTGGCGGCAGCCGCGGCGGCGAGCGCGTGCGGATCGACGCCGCCTACGTCAACCAGCGGCTGGCCGAGCTGGCGAAAGACGAAGACCTGGCCAGGTACGTCCTCTAGCCCCGCGGAGATTTCGCTTCGTCCTCCGACAGCTGGCGGATCGCGCTGCGAAGGAGCGCGAGTTGGCGGTTCACGTTGCGGCATCCTGCGCAGATGGCGAAGTGAAAACGCAGCATCGTGCGCTCGCCGAGCGACAGTTCCCGGTCGAGGCCCTGCGACACCAGCCGCGTCACATCCTTGCACGAAAGCATCATCCGCCCTTCGTTCCTCTCACCGATCCATGCGATTCCAGGCACTGCCGCAGCGCCATGCGCGCGCGATACAGAAGCACCCAGCAGTGCGTCGCCGTGACCCCGAGTTCCTTACAGATCTCGGCGGTCTCGAGGCCAAGGTGCTCACGCATCAGGAACGCCTGCGCGGTGCGCGCCGGCAGGCGGGCGAGGCATTGCTCGAGCGCAGCGAGAAACTGCTTGCGCTCCAGGGCCGAATCCGGCTCGGTCCATGCGGCCGGGCGTTCCGCCCAGTGGCCATTCTCCTTGAACTTGTATCCGAGGTCCCCGATGTCCGGATCGTCGTCGAACGAACCGGAGGCCAACTCGCGGCTCGAGCGCCGGATCGCATCGATGATCTTGTGCTTCAGAATCCCGGTCAGCCAGGTGCGCACGTTCGACTGGCCGCGAAAGCCCGCTTGGGCGGCGAGCGCCGCAACGAGCGCTTCCTGCACGACGTCCTCGGCCGCCTCGGGATTGCGAAGCTGCAGGCGCGCAAAGCGCAGCAGGTAGGGGCGCTCTTCTTCGATCTGGGTGCGCAGGTCCGCAGGCATGGGCCGGCTGCGGGCCTTGAATCCCGCGGTGCCGGCCCCATTCTATCTACATCGATGAATCAGGCCGCACAGCAAAGGAGCAAACGATGGCGAATGTGACGCGTTACGACCCGTTTCAGGAACTGGTCGATGATGTCTTCAAGGGCTTCCTGGTGCGCCCGCTCGGCTTCGAGCCGCGTGCCGACCTGCCCCGGATGAAGGTCGAGGTGGCGGAGAAAAACGGCAGCTATTCTCTGACCGCGGAGCTTCCCGGCGTCAGCAAGGAAGACATCCAGGTGACGGTGGATGGCGCGCAGGTGACGCTCGCAGCGGAAGTGAAGCGCGAGAAGGAGATCAGCGGAGCTGACCGCGTGCTCGCCAGCGAGCGCAGCTTCGGCAAAGTGACACGCAGCTTCACGCTGCCGCAGGAGCTGGACGAAGCGAAAGTGGAAGCGAAGTTCGCAAACGGCGTGCTCGAGCTGGCACTGCCGAAGAAAGCGCAGCCCGAGCGCAAGCGCATCACGATCCAGTAAGCAATCCGGAACGGTAACAAGGGGCGGAGGGCCGCAAGGGCTCGCCGCCCTTTTTCTTTTAGAATCGGCCGCGATGGCAACTCCCGATCCGGCGGCCGACAAGGCACGCGTGCTCATCGAGGCGCTGCCGTACATCCAGCGCTTTCACCGCAAGACGATCGTCGTCAAGTTCGGCGGCAACGCGATGAGCGAAAGCGCGCTGAAGACGTTCTTCGCGCGCGATGTCGTGCTGCTCAAGCTGGTCGGCATGAATCCGGTCATCGTGCACGGCGGCGGGCCGCAGATCGAGCAGGTCCTCGAGCGCATGGGAAAGAAAGGCGAGTTCGTGCAGGGCATGCGCGTAACCGACGCCGAGACGATGGACGTGGTCGAAATGGTTCTCGGCGGCCAGGTGAACAAGGACCTGGTCGAGCTGATCAACCAGGCGGGCGGCAAGGCGGTCGGACTCACCGGGCAGGACGGCGCCTTCATACGCGCGCGCAAGATGGTGCTCGCCTCGAAGGATGAAGTGGCGATCGACCTGGGGCAGGTCGGCGAGATCGAGTCGATCGATCCCGGCCTGATCCTCACGCTCGAGCAGGGTGGGTTCATCCCCGTCGTGGCGCCGATCGGTACCGGCAAGGACGGCACCACCTACAACATCAACGCCGATCTGGTGGCCGGCAAGCTGGCCGAGGTGCTGCGCGCCGAGAAGCTGGTCGTGCTCACCAATACGCCGGGCGTGCTCGACAAGGACGGCAAGCTGCTTACCGGCCTCACTCCGCGCAAGATCGACGATCTTGTCGCCAAGGGCGTGATCTCCGGCGGCATGCTGCCCAAGATCGGCTCGGTGCTGGATGCCGCGCGCAATGGCGTTCGGTCCTGCCACATCATCGACGGCCGCGTGCCGCACGCGCTGCTGCTCGAAGTGCTGACCGACGAAGGCGTCGGCACGCTCATCCGCTCGAAGTGATGCGCATCGCGCAGCTGCCGCCTTCGCGGCGGGTGTGGATTTTCGACTTGGACAACACGCTGCATGATGCGCGGCCGCACATCTTTCCTTCGATGCATGCGCAGATCAACGAGTACCTGCGACGAACGTTCGGCGTCGACGAAGCCGGGGCGAACGCGATGCGGCAGGGCTTCTGGATGCGCTACGGCACCACGCTGAAGGGGCTGATGCGGCATCACGGGACCGATCCGCACTCGTTCCTGCGCGAGACGCACCATTTTCCGGAGCTTGGCGGCATGGTGGTGCGCGACCACGCGCTGCGCCACGCGCTGCGCAGGCTCGGCGGCCGAAAGCTCATTTTTTCCAACGCGCCGCGCCACTATGTGGAGGAAGTGCTCGAAGTGCTCGGCATCGACATGCTGTTCGACGCCGTCTACACGATCGAGAGCACGCGCTTTCGCCCGAAGCCGGCGCTGCACGGATTCCGCACGCTGCTGCGTACGCACGACCTCGACCCGCATCGTTGCGCGTTCATCGACGACATGCTGGAGAACCTGCGCGCGGCCAAGCGCCTGGGCATGTCGACCGTGTGGGTCAGCCCGCGGTCGGCCCGGGCACGCTACGTCGATGCGCGGGTGAAATCCGTCACCGAGCTGCCTCGGCTCGTATTCCGCCACGCGCACTAGGGCGTAGAATTTCCGCATGCCGCGTGTCAAAGGGGAACGGCGGCTCGAGATCCTGAAAGCGCTCGCCGAGATGCTCGAGCAGCCGAAGTGGGAGCGCATCACGACCGCCGCGCTCGCCGAACGGCTCGACGTCTCGGAAGCGGCGCTGTATCGGCACTTCGCGTCGAAAGCGCAGATGTACGAAGGATTGATCGAGTTCATCGAAAGCTCGGTGTTCACGCTCGCCAACCGCATCACCGCGGATGAGTCCGACGGCGAGCGCCAGGCGGCGAAGCTCATCGAGATGCTGCTCGCCTTTGCCGAGAAGAACCCCGGCATGGTGCGCGTGATGACCGGCGATGCGCTGGTTGGCGAGCACGAGCGGCTGCAGGTGCGCATGAACCAGTTCTTCGACCGCTTCGAATCCACGCTGAAGCAGAGCCTGCGCCTTGCCAGCGGAGAGAGCACGAAAGCTGCCGACCACGAAGTGTCCGCGCAAGCCGGCACGATGCTGCGCTATGCGATCGGCTCGCTGCATCAGTACGCCAAGTCCGGGTTTACGCGAAAGCCGACCGAGAGCTTCACCGCGCAGCGGCGCTATCTCGCCGCGTGAATCGCTAGGGCGCGCCGGCGCTGCACACCGGGCAAGCGGGATCCTTGCGGACGCGCACGCTGCGCCACTCGCTCGACTTGGCGTCGAGCAGCAGAAGCCGACCGCTTGTATCGCCGATGCCGGCAACGAGCTTCACCGCTTCCATCGCCTGCAGGGCGCCGATCGCACCGACCATCGGCGCCAGCACGCCCATCACCGAGCATTGCACTTCCTCGACTTCCCCGTCCTCCGGAAAGAGGCAGGCATAGCACGGCGCATCGGGCTTGCGCCGGTCGAACACCATCAATTGCGCGTCCAGGCGGATCGCGGCGCCCGCGATTAGCGGCCTCGCGTGCCGGACGCATGCACGGTTCAATGCGTGGCGCGTGGCGAAATTGTCCGAGCAATCGAGCACCACGCTCGCCTGCGCGACCAGCTCGCCCATGTCGGCTGCCTGCACGCGCTTTTGCAGCGTCACCAGCTCTACTTCGGGGTTGATCGCGTGGAGCGTCTTGCGCGCGGCCTCGACCTTCGCCGTGCCGACCGAATCGGTGCGATAAAGGATCTGCCGCTGCAGGTTGGTCACATCGACCAGGTCAGCGTCGGCGATCGTCAGGGTTCCAATGCCGCTTGCAACGAGATAGAGCGCGGCTGGGCAGCCCAAGCCGCCCGCGCCGATCACCAATGCGTGCGCCTGGCGCAGGCGTTGCTGGCCTTCGACGCCGAACTCTGAAAGCAGAATGTGCCGGCTGTAGCGGAGCAGCTGCTCATCGTTCATCGCGCGAGCATACAACGCGCGCTCCATGCCGCCGGGGGGATGCGGCGAACGCCATCGTCGCGCCGTTGCGCGACGATGGATGGCTCGTCTCCTAGCTGCCCTTGTCCTTCTTGTTCTCCGCGACGGTGGCCGGCGGCTTCGTCAGCACCGGCATGCCCTTCAGGTGCGCAAGCGCCTGCGCGAGCTGGAAGTCGTCCTTCGAGCCCAGCTCGATCGGTTTGGGTGCCTCGCCCGCCGGCGCGCCCTGCACTGGCGCGGCCCGCGTAACCGGCTTTTCGCCTTCTTTTTCCTGCCCGTTCTGCAGATGGCGCTGCAGATCGGCTTCGCGAACGCGAGTGAACGGGCTCGCCCCGGGCTCCTCGACGATGATGTCGGGGGTGATGCCCTTGGCCTGGATCGACTTCCCGCTCGGCGTGTAGTAGCGCGCGGTGGTGAGCTTGATCGCCGTGGAATTGCCAAGCGGCATGATCGTCTGCACCGATCCCTTGCCGAACGACTGCGTGCCCATGACGATGGCCCGCTTGTGATCCTGCAACGCCCCGGCGACGATTTCGGAAGCCGATGCCGAACCGCCGTTCACCAGCACCACCATCGGCACGTTCTTCGCCCCCGGATGCAGGTTCCTCAGCACGTCCTCCCGGCCCGAGCGCATGTAGTCGTCCGGCAGCGCGAGGTATTTCTTGCGCGCATCCTCGTTGCGGCCGTCGGTCGAGACGACCAGGGCCTTGTTCGGCAGGAACGCGGCCGAGATCGCCACGGCTCCGTACAGCAGCCCGCCCGGATCGTTGCGCAGATCGAGCACCAGGCCCTTCACCAGCCCCTGCTTGAACAGGTTGTCGAGGTGCCGCACCAGGCTCTCGGCGGTGGCTTCCTGGAACTGGGAGACGCGAATCCAGGCGTAGCCCGGTTCGATCAGCTTCGATTTCACGCTCTGCACCTTGATCACCGCGCGCGTGACGGTGAAGACGAGCGGCTGTGCCTCGCCCTTGCGGGTGACCGTGAGCGTGATGTTGGTGTTCGGCTTGCCGCGCATGCGCTTGACCGCGTCGTTCAGGGTCATGCCCTTCACCGCAGTCTCGTCGAGCTTGATGATCAGGTCGCCGGGCTTGATTCCGGCCCGGAACGCCGGCGTATCCTCGATCGGCGAGATGACCTTGACGAAGCCGTCTTCCATGCCGACCTCGATGCCGAGGCCGCCGAACTGTCCCTGGGTGCCGACCTGCAGTTCCCGGAAGGCTTCGGCGTCGAGGTACGCCGAGTGCGGGTCGAGGCCGGACAGCATGCCGTTGATGGCCTCGGTGATCAGCTTCTTGTCCTCCACCGGCTCGACGTAGTTGGCCTTGATCGCGCCGAAGACCTCGGTGAAGGCACGCAGCTCTTCCACCGGCAGGGGAGATCGCGCGGCCCGGTCCGCCACGGCCTGGAAGTTCAGGCTGATGAGCACGCCAGCCACGGCGCCGAGGGCGATGAGTCCGATGTTGCGAAGCTTTTGCATAGGTAGGGGAGCGCCGTTTATTTCAGCTTGACCCACCGCAGCGGGTCAAAAGCGCGGCCAAGATGCCGCAGTTCAAAGTATAGCCCGGTTTCCTCGTTGCC
>DASUMM010000273.1:0-2642 GCA_036277655.1 Burkholderiales bacterium
TGCCGAAGCCCGTGTACTGGCGCATGGTGTACGGCCGGTGGCGGTACATCTGCGGATGGATGCCGCGCACGAACGGGTACTCGCCGGGGCGGCCGATGAAGTCGTAGCCACCGCTGCGCTCGACGTCTTCTTCCGTGTAGACCGGCTGGATTTCGATGCCGGATTCGTTCACCACCGGCCGCACGCCGGCGCGCAATCTGTCGTTCATTGGACGTTCTCCTTCACGAAGCGCACGATGTCGTCGAGCCGCGAGCCGGTCGGAAACACGCCGCGAAAGCCGAGCTCGCGCAGCCGTGTGTGATCGCGCGACGGCAAGTTGCCACCGATGATCCACAGCTTTTCGCCGAGCCCCTCGCGCTCAAGGAGCGGCTTCAGCTCCTCGCAGAACGGCACGTGCGAGCCGGCCATCGACGAGAGCGCGATCACGTCGGCGTGCTCGTCGCGCGCGATGCGCGCGACTGCTTCGGGCGTCTGCCGCAGTCCGGTGTAGACCACGTCGCAGCCGGCGTCCATCAGCGCACGCACCACCACCTTGGCGCCATGGTCGTGGCCGTCGAGGCCCGGCTTCGCCAATACCACCTTGACCGGTCGGTTCATGCCGAAAGCTCCTTCGCAATGATCAGTTTCAGGATTTCGCTGGTGCCGCCGCCGATCAGCGTGAAGCGCACGTCGCGCAGGAATCGCTGCACCGGGTACTCCATCGCGTAGCCGTAGGAGGCGAAGACGCGCGCCGCCTGGTCGCAGACCTGTGCCGCGGTTTCGCTGGCGAAGAGCTTCGCCATCGCCGCCTCCTTGTGATGTGGCCGGCCGGCATCGCGCAAGCCGGCGGCGCGGTACACGAGTCCCGTCGCGGCTTCCAGGCCGGTCGCCATCTCGGCAAGCTTCATCTGGATCGCCTGGTAGCGGTTGATCGGTTTGCCGAACTGGCTGCGCTCGGCGGCGTAGCGGAGCGCAGCGGCGAGCGCCGCGCGCGCCACCCCGAGCGCCATCGCGCCGGTGATCACGCGGATCTCGGCAAGCAGCTTTCGCAGGTGCCCTTCGCCATCGCCTTCTTCCTTCGACAGGCGGTGGCTCTCCGGCACGAAGCAATCATGGAACGAGACTTCCGAGGTCGGCAGCGCCCACACGCCCATCTTCTCGATCGGGCGGCCGATCTCGAGGCCCGGGAAGGAGCGCTCGACAAGGAAGATCGTCAGTTTCTTCTGCGCGCCGGCCCTGGCGAACACCGTGAAGAAGTCGGCGACCGGCGCGGAGGTGACCCAGGTCTTCTGCCCGTTCAGCACATAGCCGCCTTCGGCCTTCGTAGCGGTGGTGGCGATGCCATCCAGGTCGCTGCCGGCGTTCGGCTCGGTCATGCAGATCGCGCCGATGCGCTCGCCACGGAGCGCTGGCTTGAACAGCCGCTCGAGGATGTCGGCGTTTCCCAGCATGTGCAGGAACTTCGTGCCCATCAGCGATTGCATCGCCGCGCAGCCGGCGAGCGACATCGAGCCGCGCGCCACTTCCTCGAGCGCAATGCAGAACTCGGTGAGCCCGGTGCCGCTGCCGCCGACTTCCTCCGGATAGCGCATCGCGAACAAGCCGAGTCGTGCCAGCTCGTCGAACAGCTTGCGGGGGAATTCGTGGGCGGCATCCAATGCCGCCGCCTGCGGCGCGATTCGCTCGTCGGAAAAGCGCGCGAACGCTTCGCGCACCTGGCGCTCGTCGGCGCTCAGCTCGAAATCCATGTGCGCACTTCTTCCTTGAGGATCTTGCCGAGCGCGCTGCGTGGCAACCGCTCCAGGAACTTCACTTCGCGCGGATGCTTGTAGCGCGCAAGGCGCCCCTGGAAAAGCGCCATCACGTCCGCTTCGGTGAGGCGTGCGCCGGGCTTGGGCACGATCGTCGCCACGACCGCTTCGCCCCAGCGCTCATCGGGCCGGCCGACCACACACGCCTCCTGGACCGATCCGCACTCGAGCAGGATGTTCTCGATCTCGGCCGGATAGATGTTCTCGCCGCCGGAAATGATCATGTCCTTCTTGCGCGAGACCACGTACAGGTGGGCGTCGGCGTCGAAGTGCCCGACGTCACCGGAGCGATACCAGCCGCCGGGAAACGGCTCGACGCAGCGCGCGGCCGCGTTCCAGTACCCCGCGGCGACATTCGGCCCGCGCACGAGAATTTCGCCGTCCGCACCGGGACCAAGCTCGCGGCCGTCGTCGTCCACCACCTTCACCTCGCTGTGCAGCGCAGTCGCACCGGCGGAGCCGGCCTTGCGCTCGGCGTCTTCGGCGCGCACGTACGTCGCGATCGGACAGGTCTCGGTCGAGCCGTAGACGTTCACGAGCGGCACGCCGCGCGCGTTCACCTTGCGCACCAATGCCTCGGGAACGATCGTCGAGCCCGTGGTGATCATGCGCAGGCTGGAAAGATCGGCGCTCTGCCAGCGCGGGCTCTCCATCATCGCCATCAGTTGCGCCGGCACGAGGACCGTCAACGTGATGCGCTCGCGCTCGATTGCGTCGAACGTCGCCTGCACGTCGAACTTCGGATGCAGCGTCACGCTCGCGCCGGCATGCAGCGCCGGCGTCGTCAGGATGTTCAGTCCGCCGACATGAAAGAGCGGCAGCGTGGTGAGGATGCGATCGGCGCTCGTCAGG
>DASUMM010000274.1:0-4357 GCA_036277655.1 Burkholderiales bacterium
CCTTGGCCTGCGCCTCGAGCTTCTCGAGCTGCACCGCGAGCTCGAGGCGGATGTCGGTGACGCGCGAGAGGTTCTCGCGCGTGTCGGCGAGGCGGTTCTCGGTCTCGCGCCGGCGCTCCTTGTAGCGCGAGATACCCGCCGCCTCCTCGAGGAATACGCGCAGCTCCTCGGGCTTGGCCTCGATCACGCGCGAGATCATTCCCTGCTCGATGATCGCGTAGGCGCGCGGCCCGAGGCCCGTGCCGAGGAACATGTCGGTCACGTCGCGCCGTCTGACGTGCAGGTTGTTGATGAAGTAGGACGACTCGCCGTCGCGTTGCAGGACGCGCTTCACCGAGATTTCGGCGTACTGTGACCACTGGCCGGCGGCACGGCCCATCGAGTTGTCGAAGGTGAGCTCGACCGATGCGCGCGCCAGGGGCTTGCGCTGCGCCGAGCCGTTGAAGATCACGTCCTGCATCGAATCGCCGCGCAGCGCCGAGGCGCGCGATTCTCCGAGCACCCAGCGCACGGCGTCGATCACGTTCGATTTGCCGCAGCCGTTGGGGCCGACGACGCCCACCAGCTGGCCCGGAAGGCGGATCGACGTCGGATCGACGAACGACTTGAAACCCGAAAGCCGGAGCTGCGTGAGTCGCATCGAGTCGCCGCGGAAGAAAACGGGCGCTATGGTACCATCGCCGGCGGTTTTTCCCTGTCGTTTTTTCCTCGCAAAAGATGCCATCGCGGCCGAGCAAATCGCTGCAGACGTTCGCCAATCCTGCGCGTAGCCGCGACTACCGCATCCATATGGAAATCCCGGAATTCACCTGCCTCTGCCCGATGACCGGGCAACCGGATTTCGCCACGCTCGAGCTCGATTACGTCCCCGATCGGCGCTGCGTCGAGCTGAAATCGCTGAAGCTCTATGTCTGGTCGTTCCGCGACGAGGGTGCGTTCCACGAAGCGGTGACGAACCGCATCGTCGATGACCTCGCGCGCGCGCTGCGCCCGCGCTACCTGCGGCTTGCAGCGCGCTTCCACGTGCGCGGCGGGATCGTCACCACCGTGGTCGCCGAGCATCGCAAGCGCGGCTGGCGGCCGGCGCCCGCGCTGCCGCTGGATGCATTGCCGCTGGCGGAGCCGCGGAGCGGCGGATGAACCCGCTGCTTGCAAAGCTCCACCCGTACCCGTTCGAGCGCCTGCGCGCGCTGACCGCCGCGGCGCCGCCCAATCCCAAGTACGCGCCGATCAGCCTTTCCATCGGCGAGCCGAAGCACCCGACGCCGCAATTCGTGCGCGCTGCCCTTGCCGAGGCGCTCGATGGCCTCGCGGTGTATCCGCTGACTGCGGGCCTGCCGGAATTGCGGGAGACCATCGCGGCATGGCTCTGCCGTCGCTACTCGCTCGGGTCGGTTGACCCCGCGACCCAGGTGTTGCCGATCAACGGCTCGCGCGAAGGGCTGTTTTCCTTTGCGCAGGCCGTGCTCGATCCGCAATCGCGCGGAGCGCTCGTCGCGTGCCCCAATCCGTTCTATCAGATCTACGAGGGCGCGGCGTTGCTCTCCGGCGCCGAGCCGGTGTTCCTGAATGCGACAGCAGCAAACGGCTTCGGCTTCGATCCCGATTCGCTTGCGGATTCGGTGTGGGCGCGGGTGAAGCTTCTTTATGTGTGCTCGCCGGCGAACCCGACTGGCAGGGTGCTCGAGCTGGCCGACTGGCAGCGACTGTTCGCGCTGCAGGATCGCTTTGGCTTCGTCATCGCCTCCGATGAGTGCTATTCCGAGCTGTATTACGACGAGTCGCGGCCGCCGATCGGTGCGCTCGAAGCGGCCTGGCAGTCCGGCCGGAGGGAATTTCCCCGGCTCGCGGTGTTCTCGAGCCTGTCGAAGCGATCCAATGCGCCCGGGATGCGCTCGGGTTTCGTCGCTGGCGACGCCGCGCTGCTGAAGACGTTTCTCTTGTATCGCACGTATCACGGCTCGGCCATGAGCGTTTCGGTGCAGAAGGCGTCGATCGCCGCCTGGAGCGATGAAGCGCATGTGCGCGCCAATCGATCCGCCTACGCCGAGAAATACCGCGCCGTGCTCCCGCTCGTGAAGCCTCCGCTCGAGACGGCGATGCCCGATGGCGGGTTCTACCTGTGGCTGCGCACCCCCGCCAACGACCAGGAGTTCGCCCGTCGATTGCACGCCGACTATAATGTTCTCGTCCTGCCCGGCAGTTTCCTTGCGCGAGAGGCGCAGGGCGAGAATCCGGGGCGCGGGTATGTGCGCGTCGCGTTGGTCGCGCCGCTCGCCGAATGCGTGGAAGCGTTTTCGCGCATCCGCACGTTCGCCTCCGGCCTCTAGAAGGGAACGATGGAAGACCTACGAGCGATCATCGAGCATGCCTGGGAAGACCGGGCGCGGCTGACTCCGTCGAGCGCGCCGGCAACGCTGCGCTCGGCCATCGACGAGGCGCTTGCCGGCCTCGACGCGGGGAAGCTGCGGGTCGCCGAGAAGACCTCCGGCGGCTGGATCACGCACCAGTGGCTGAAGATGGCGGTGCTGCTTTCTTTCCGGATCGAGGACAACCGGGTGCTGGAAGGAGCGGCCACCCGCTACTACGACAAGGTGCCGGGCAAGTTCGACTCCTGGGACGCCGCGGCGTTCGCCGCCGCCGGCTTTCGCGTGGTGCCTCCTGCGATGGTCCGGCGGGGTGCGCACGTGGCAAGGAACGCCGTGCTGATGCCCTCCTTCGTCAACATCGGGGCCCATGTCGGCGAGGGCACCATGGTCGACACCTGGGCCACGGTCGGCTCCTGCGCGCAGATCGGGCGCAACGTGCACCTCTCCGGTGGCGTCGGCATCGGCGGGGTGCTCGAGCCGCTGCAGGCCAACCCGGTCATCGTCGAGGACAACTGCTTCATCGGCGCGCGCTCGGAGGTGGTCGAAGGCGTGATCGTGGAGGAAAACAGCGTCCTCTCGATGGGCGTCTACATCGGCGCCAGCACCCGGATCTTCGACCGCGAGACGGGGGAAGTGCTCTACGGCCGCGTGCCGGCCGGCTCGGTGGTGGTGCCGGGCACGCTGCCCTCCGGCGATCGCAGCTGCGCGCTGTACTGCGCGGTGATCGTCAAGAAAGTCGACGCCAAGACGCGCGCCAAAACGAGCCTGAACGAGCTGTTGCGCGGCGACTGACGCGCGCCGTTCGGCTACACTAGCAACGGTCCATTTCGGCGAGGGGGCAGCCATGTCCGCGATGAAGCGGTTGCTGGAGTTGATGGCGGAGAAGAACGCATCGGACATCTATCTTTCGGTCGGCGCACCGATCACCATCAAGATCAACGGCAAGGCCGTGCCGGTGAACAAGACGCTTCTGAATCCGGACGCGGTCCGCCAGCTGCTCTACGAGATCCTCAGTGAAAAGCAGATCCGCGTCTACGAAGACGAGCTGGAGCTGAACACCGGCTACATCTACGAGAACGTCGGCAATTACCGCATCAGCGGCTTCCAGCAGAAAGGCTCGCCCGCGGTCGTCATCCGCTACATCCCGTCGGTGATTCCCCCCATCGACACGCTCGACCTGCCGGAGACGCTGAAAGACATCATCATGCAGAAGCGCGGGCTGGTGCTGGTGGTCGGCGCCACCGGCTCGGGCAAGACGACGTCGATCGCGTCGATGCTCGATTATCGCAACAGCGAGAAGTCCGGCCACATCCTGACCCTCGAAGACCCGATCGAATTCGTCTTCAAGAGCAAGAAGTCGATCGTCAATCAGCGCGAGGTGGGTACCGACACCAAGCAGTTCACGACGGCGCTGAAGAACGCGTTGCGCCAGGCGCCGGACTGCATCCTGATCGGCGAGATCCGCGACCGCGACACGATGACTTCGTCGCTGCAGTACGCGCAGTCGGGGCACCTGTGCCTCGCCACGCTGCATGCGAACAACAGCTACCACGCGCTGAACCGGATCATCAGCTTCTACCCGCTGGAGAACCGGCCCACCCTGCTGCTGGACCTCTCGGCGAGCCTGCAGGCGATCATCTCGCAGCGGCTGGTGCGCACCAAGGTCGGCACGCGAAAACCCGCCGTCGAGGTGATGGTCAACACGCGCCATATCGCCGAGCTGATCGAGAAGGGCGAAGTGAACGAGATCAAGGACGCGATGGAAAAGAGCATGGCGCCCGGCTCGCAGACGTTCGAGCAGGCCCTGTTCAAGCTGTTCAGCGAAGGCCACATCTCGCAGGACGAGGCGATGTTGAACGCCGATTCACCGACCAACATGCTGTGGCTGATCAACCAGGCCACCGCGGGCTCGATCACCTCGGGCCAGGTAGCCGCGCCCACCGGCGACAAGAAGGAGGAAGACAAGCCTGCCGCCGCGGGCCAGAGCG
>DASUMM010000275.1:0-4906 GCA_036277655.1 Burkholderiales bacterium
TGGGCTAAAATCGCGGCTCCCTCCGCCGCGCCTCGAAGATAAATTCTAATGGAAAAACTCGCCGCGCCCTGGAATCTGCGGATGCGGCGCGGCGCTCTGCTTGCGCTCTTTGTGCCGGCGTGCGCGCTTGCGCAACCGGCAAAGGCGCCTGCCGGCAAGGGTCCGCCGGCGATGCCGGTGAAGGCGGTGGCGGCGAAAATTGCGCCCGCCATCGATGAGGCGAGCGCCGTCGGCACGCTGCGCGCCGACGAATCGGTCGTCATCCGGCCGGAAATCGCCGGCCGCATCCGCGAGTTCGGCTTCCAGGAAGGGCAGGCGGTAAAGAAGGGGGCGCTGCTCGCGGCGCTCGATGCCTCCGAAGTGCGCGCGCAGCTTGCGTCGGCGCAGGCGCAGGCGAAGCTCGACGAGCAGCGGCTCGAGCGCGCGGAGGATCTGCACCAGAAGAAATTCATCAGCCAGCAGGCGCTCGACGAAGCGCGCTCCAATCGCGCCCGCTCGGCGGCGAGCCAGCGCGAAATCGAGGCGAAGCTCGCAAAGAGCGAGATGCGTGCGCCGTTCGCCGGCGTCGCCGGCCTGCGACAAGTGAGCCAGGGAGCGTACGTGGCGGCCGGGACCGACATTGCGCGGCTGGAAAAGATCGATCAGCTGAAACTGGATTTCCGTCTGCCCGAGACGTTCCTCGCCCGGCTGAAGACTTCGCAGCCGGTGAAAGTGCAGGTCGATGCGTATCCGGGCGAAGCCTTCCAGGGCACGATCTACGCGATCGAGCCAGCGGTCGACGAAGCGACCCGCACCGTGCTCGTGCGCGCGCGGATCGCCAATAACGAGCTCAAGCTGCGTCCCGGCATGTTCGGGCGTGTGCAGCTGCAACTTGAGGTGCGCGAAAAGGCGTTGTGGATCCCGGAGCAGGCGATCGTGCCGAAAGGGCAGGACGCGTTCGTGTTCCGGGTTGCGAACGGCAAGGTGGAGTTGGTCAAGGTGCAGACCGGTGCGCGCAAGGTGGGGGAAGTGGAGATCCGCAGCGGACTTGCGGCCGGCGATCTGGTAGTCACCGAAGGCACGCAGCGCATCGGTCCGGGCTCGACAGTCAATGTGGTCGGCGAGACGCCCAAGCCCGCCGCAGCCGCGCCGGACAAGAAGGGCTAGGGTTCGGTCATGGCGACGGATTTCCCGCCGCAGCATTCCTGATGTCGCGAGGACGCGCGCCTTCATCCAGCTCTCGGGCATCGTAGCGTTTCTTGGCGGCGCAGTGCTCTTCGCCATCGCGGCGGTCGTAGCGATCGTTCAGCTGGTGGCGGTCGCGCGCCGACCGGAGCTGAAGCCATTCTTTCCGGCGGCGGCTGCCGCGACCGCAGTCGCGCTGCTCTCGGGCGTATTCCTTGTGCTGGGCGCCGAATTCGGCTGGATCTCCAAGTCGCTGCTCGACGATCTGACGCTTCCGGTGATGATCGCTGCGCTTTGGTGGTCGTTCTACAACCGCCTCGGGTCGAGACGCAATCGGACGCAGTCGAGCTGAACGGCGGATCCGCGGCATGACCCCCGCAATCCAGGTGCTCAAGCGTCTCGGGATCGCCCACACGGTGCATCGTTATGACCTCGCCGGCGACGAGGAAGTCACTTATGGCGAAGCGGTCGCGCGAGCGATCGGCGCCGATCCGCAGACGGTGTTCAAGACGCTGGTCGCACAGCTGCATACGGCCGAGCTCGTGGTGGCGGTCGTTCCGGTAACGCGTACGCTTGATTTGCGCGCGCTCGCCTCCGCTGCCGGAGCCAAGAGCGCCGAGATGGCGAAGCCTGCGCTGGCGGAAAAGTCGACCGGCTACGTCACCGGCGGCATCAGCCCGTTCGGGCAGCGCAAGAAGCTGCGCACGTTCCTCGATGGCTCCGCCGAAGGCTTCGAGCGGATCTACGTGAGCGCCGGCCGCCGCGGCCTGCAGATGAGCCTTGCCACAGCGGATCTCGTGCGCTGCTGCAGCGCGGCGATCGTGCCCGGACTCGCGCGCGTAACCTGCTAGCATCGCAGGCGAATCATGCGACTGCCCGAGATCTGCATCCGCCGGCCCGTGTTCGCGACGGTGATGAGCCTGATGATCGTGCTCGTCGGCGCGATCTCCTTCACCCGGCTGACGGTGCGGGAATATCCGAAGATCGACACGCCGGTGGTGTCTGTGCGCACGGTCTACAAAGGCGCGAGCCCGCAGGTGATCGAATCGCAGATCACGGTGCCGATCGAGGATTCGATCTCCGGCATCGAGGGCGTGCGCACGGTGAAGTCGGTGTCGCGCGAGGAAGTCAGCCAGATCACCGTCGAATTCGTCCCCGAGCGGAACGTCGACGCAGCGGCGAACGACGTGCGGGACCGGGTGGCGCGCGTGCGCAACCTGCTGCCGGAGGCGGCCGACGATTCGGTGGTCTCGAAGATCGAGGCCGACGCGCAGGCGATCATGTGGCTCGCGTTCAACTCCGAGCGCCACGGCACGCTCGAGCTTTCCGACTATGCCGACCGCTACATCGCCGACCGGCTGAAGACGCTTTCCGGCGTCGCCTCGGTAATCATCGGCGGCAACCGGCGCTACGCGATGCGCATCTGGCTCGACCGCGACCGGCTCGCGGCGTACGGCCTGACGCCGCAGGACGTCGAGAACGCATTGCGAAAGCAGAACGTCGAGCTGCCCGCCGGGCGCATCGAATCGTCGCAGCGCGAGTTCACGGTGCTCGCCGAAGCCGACTTCCGCAGCGCGGAGCAGTTCAACGGGATGATCGTCACGCAGGCAAGCGGCTATCCGGTGCGTCTGCGCGACGTCGGAGTGGCGCGCCTGGGCGCGCTGGATGAGCGCAGCATCATCCGCGTGAACGGCAATCCGGCGGTTGGCCTGGGCATCGTCAAGCAGTCGACCGCCAACACGCTGTCGGTGGCGCAGGCGGTGAAGGCGGAGGTGGGCCGCATCATGGGCGACCTGCCCGAGGGCATGAAGCTGCAGGTGGCGTTCGATTCCTCGATCTTCATCGAGCGCTCGATCGACGCGGTCTACACGACGATGCTGGAAGCGGTGGCGCTCGTCGTCGCGGTGATCTTCATTTTCCTGCGTTCGGTCCGCTCGACGCTGATCCCGTTCGTCACCATTCCGGTGTCGCTCGTCGGGTCGTTCCTGTTCCTCTACCTGCTCGGCTTCTCGATCAACGTGCTGACGCTCCTCGGCGTGGTGCTCGCGATCGGCCTCGTGGTGGACGATGCGATCGTCGTGCTCGAGAACTGTCACCGCCATCTCGAGATGGGAAAGTCGCCGACGCAGGCGGCCGCGGACGGCTCGCGCGAGATTGCGTTCGCGGTGATCGCCATGTCGCTGACGCTCACTGCAGTCTTCGCGCCGGTCGCCTTCGTTCCGGGCAACACCGGCAAGCTGTTCGCGGAATTCGCGCTGACGGTGGCTTCCGCGGTCGCGGTGTCCGGTTTCGTCGCGCTGACGCTCACGCCGATGATGTGCGCCAAGGTGCTGAAGGAGCACGAGCAGCATGGCGGCGTCTATCTTGCGATGGAGCGCTTCTTCAACGGCATGACCAATCTGTACCGGCGCTCGGTGGCGGCGGCGCTGCGCTGGTGGTGGGCGATCGTCTTCTTGTTCTTCGCCGTTCTCGCCGCATGCATCGCGCTTGCGCTCACCATGAAGCAGGAGCTCTCGCCGCTCGAGGACCGGGGGTTCTTCCTTTCGCTGATTCTCGCGCCGGAGGGCGCGTCGATGGACTACACCGACGCCAACGTGCGCGAGGTCGAGCGCATCTATGCCGACGTGCCGGAGCTGCGCACCACGTTCGCGGTGGTAGCGCCGGGCCTGGAGCGCCCGAGCCCGGTGAACACCGGCATCACCTTCAGCCAGTTGAAGCTCTGGAACGAGCGTGACCGCAAGGCGCAGGAGATCACGGCAAGCATCGCGCCGCGCCTTTTTGCGCTGCCGGGCGTGATGGCCTTCCCGATCAACCCGCCTTCGCTCGGGCAGAGCTTCCGCAACCCGCCGCTGCAGTACGTGGTGCAGGCGAATTCCTACGAGCAGCTCGACGAGATGGTGACGAAGCTGCTGGCGAAGGCGCGCGAGTCGCGCGCGATCGCCAATCCCGACAGCGACCTGCGTCTGAACAAGCCGCAGCTTTCCGTGGACATCGATCGGGAGAAGGCGGCCGCGGTCGGCGTCGACGTGGAGACGATCGGGCGCACGCTCGAGACGCTGCTCGGCGGCCGCCAGGTGACCCGCTTCAAGCGCGAGGGCAAGCAATACGACGTTATCGTGCAGCTGGAGGCGAAGGACCGCAACACGCCGACCGACCTGACCGCGATTCATGTGCGGGCGCGCGACGGCACGCTGGTGCAGCTCTCCAACCTGGTGCGCGTGAACGAGACGGTGGCGGCGAAGGAACTCAACCATTTCAACCGCCAGCGCGCGGCGATCATCTCGGCGAACATCGCACCCGGCTATACGCTCGGCGAGGCGCTCGATTTCATGGACCGCGCCGCGGCCGAGGTGCTGCCTTCGTCGGCGCGCACCGAGCTGGACGGCGTGTCGCGCGAGTTCCGTGAATCGGGAGCCAGCCTTGCGTTCGCCTTCGCTCTGGCCCTGATCTTCATCTACCTGATGCTGGCGGCGCAGTTCGAGAGCTTCGTGTCGCCGTTCGTCATCATCCTCACCGTGCCGCTCGCTGCGCTGGGCGCGCTGCTGCTCTTGCTCGCCGCCGGCGGAACGCTGAACGTCTACTCGAAGGTGGGACTGGTGATGCTGATCGGGCTGATCACGAAGCACGGCATTTTGATCGTCGAGTTCGCCAACCTGCTGCAGGAGCAGGGCCTGTCGAAGCGCGCGGCCGTGCGCCAGGCGGCCATGACCCGCCTGCGCCCGATTCTCATGACCACCGCGGC
>DASUMM010000276.1:0-8184 GCA_036277655.1 Burkholderiales bacterium
GTTGGCGACTCTGGCGGTGGTGGTGTTGTTGGCTCTCATGACTTTCTCCTTTTCACCCTGTTCCATTGCAACGGCGATGCCAGGTGCGCGAACGAGCGCGCGCGAACGCCGCTTGTTGCCGAGCGTTCAGCGGCTTACGAAGGACTTCGAAGCTGGAAAGGAAGCGACCGGAAGGTGCGCCTGCGCCTTGCGAAGTACATGCGCTTCATGCACCGCGCCTTGCGCACGGCACGGAATTGCGTGCGTCTTCAGGACGATACGATGGCGGGCGGGATGCCTGTTTTTTTCATGCAGCGCCGGCGATGCGGCGCTTGACGGCCGCGGCATCGGCTTCGATCAGCTCGAAGCGCTGCGGCAGCGACTCGAGATTCTCGAGTGCTGCGGGACGCGGTGCCTCGCGGCCGAGCGCCTCGCGAATGGTCTCGGCAAACTTGGCTGGCAGTGCGGTTTCCAGGCAGATCATCGGCACGCCTGCCTCGCGATAGCGCGCCCCTACGTGGATGCCGTCGGCCGTGTGCGGATCGACGATCACGCCATGGCGCTCGCTTACCCGCCGGATCGTTGCAAGCCGGTCGGCATGCGTGCTGCGCCCGGAGACGAAACCGCTCGCATCGATCGCCGTGCGAAGCGCGGAGAGATCGAACTCGCCGTCGGTATCGAGCTTCGCCCACAGTTGCCGCACTTTCGCCGGATCGCGCGCGACGAGGTCGAACACGTAGCGCTCGAAGTTCGAGGCGCGCGAGATGTCCATCGACGGGCTCGAGGTGGCGAGCGCCGAGCGCCGCACGCGATAGCGCGCCGTGCGGAAGAATTCGTCGAGCACGTCGTTTTCGTTGGTCGCCAGCACCAGGCGGCGCACCGGCAGCCCCATCGAGCGTGCGACGTAGCCGGCGTAGATGTTGCCGAAGTTGCCCGACGGCACGGCGAAGCTCACCGCCTCGTCGTTCGAGCGGGTGGCGGCGAAATAGCCCTTGAAGTAGTAGACAACCTGCGCCGCGACGCGCGCCCAGTTGATCGAATTCACCGCGCCGATGCGGTATTTCGTCTTGAAGGCGGCATCGGCGTTCACCTCCTTCACGACGCGCTGGCAATCGTCGAACGTTCCCCTGACCGCGAGGTTGTGGATGTTCGGGTCCTGCAGCGCATACATCTGCGCGCGCTGGAACGCGCTCATTCGTCCGTGCGGCGAGAGCATGTACACCTGGACGTGCGGCTTGCCGCGCATCGCGTGCTCCGCCGCCGAGCCGGTGTCGCCCGACGTCGCTCCCAGGATGTTCAGCGTCTCGCCGCGCTCGGCGAGCGCCTGCTCGAAGAGCCGCCCGAGCAGTTGCATCGCCATGTCCTTGAACGCGAGCGTCGGCCCGTTCGAGAGCGCGAGCAGGTGCAGCCCCGGCTCGAGCGTTGCGAGCGGCGTAATCTCATCGCTGCCGAAGACGCTCGCCGAATAGGTCGCTTCGCACATCTCGCGCAGGTTCGGAACGTCGTCGAGGAACGGCCGCAGCAACGCGAACGCGAGATCGGCGTAGCGCTTGCCGCGAAGCGCTGCGAGGTCGGCCTGCGGAACCTCGCACGGCACGTACAGCCCGCCGTCGGGCGCCAAACCTTCCAGCAGGATCTCGCGGAAAGCGCGCGCCGGCGCGCCGCCGCGCGTCGAGACGTACTGCATCAAAGCAGGTTCTCGAGCCGGATGCGCGTCACTCTTCCGGGGACGCTCGCCAGCTTTTCGATGCGCCCGATGGCCGCGTTGACGTTCTTCTCCAGCGCGAGGTGCGTGAGCATCACGATGTCGACGCGCTTCTCGCCCTCGGCCGGCTCGCGCTGCACCATGGCGTCGATCGAGATCTTGCCGTCGGCAAGGATGCGCGTGATGTCGGCGAGCACCCCGGGACGATCGATCACGCGCATGCGAAGGTAGTACGAGGTCTCGACTTCGCCGATCGGCAGGATGCGATCGTCGGAAAGCTGGTCCGGCTGGAACGCAAGGTGCGGCACCCGGTGCTCCGGATCGGCGGTGATCAGCCGCGTGACATCGACCAGGTCCGCCACCACCGCGCTCGCGGTCGGCTCGCTGCCCGCGCCGGCGCCGTAGTAGAGCGTCGGCCCGACTGCGTCGCCCTTGACGAGCAGCGCGTTCATCACGCCTTCGACGTTGGCGATCAGGCGGCGTGCCGGCACCAGCGTCGGATGCACGCGCAGCTCGATCCCCTTGGCCGCACGCCGGGTGATGCCGAGCAGCTTGATGCGGTAGCCCATCTGCTCGGCGTACTGAATGTCTTCGCGCGTGAGCGATGCGATACCTTCGGTGTAGGCCTTGGCGAGCTGCATCGGGATGCCGAAGGCGAGCGCGGAGAGGATCGTCAGCTTGTGCGCGGCGTCGATGCCCTCGATGTCGAACGTCGGATCGGCCTCGGCGTAACCCTTCTTCTGCGCGTCCTTGAGCACCGCGGCGAACGGCAGCCCCTTGTCGCGCATCTCGGAAAGGATGAAGTTCGACGTGCCGTTGATGATGCCGGCGATCCACTCGATGCGGTTCGCCGAAAGCCCCTCGCGCAGCGCCTTGATGATCGGGATGCCGCCGGCGACCGCCGCCTCGAAGGCGACCATCACCCTGCGGCGCTGCGCAGCGGCGAATATTTCGTTGCCGTGCTTGGCGAGCAGCGCCTTGTTCGCGGTGACGACGTGCTTGCCGTGGTCGATCGCGTCGAGAATCAGGTCTTTCGCGATCGTCGTGCCGCCGATCAGCTCGACGACGATGTCGATATCCCTTGCGCGGGTGATCTGCGTGGCATCGCCGGTAACGGTGACTTTGCCGTTGACGATCCGCCGCGCACGACTGGTGGCCTTGTCGGCGACATGCGTGATGCGGATGGCGCGCCCGGCGCGGCGCTGGATCTCGTCGGCGTTGCGAGCGAGCACCTCCCAGGTCCCACGGCCGACGGTGCCGATGCCGAGCAGCCCGACGTGAATGGGGCGCATCAGGCCGCGCCCCGCAGCAACCCGTCCTTCCTGAACATCTCGCGCACGCCGCGCGCCGCCTGGCGCAGGCGGTGTTCGTTTTCGATCAGCGCAATGCGCACGTGATCGTCGCCGTAGTCGCCGAAGCCGATGCCGGGCGCCACCGCGATCTTGGCGCCCTCGAGCAGCGTCTTCGTGAAGCCGATCGAGCCGAGCGCCGAATACGCTTCCGGGATCTTCGCCCAGATGTACATCGACGCCTTCGGGCTCTCGACCGGCCAGCCGGCCTCCCGCAGGCCGCGCACCATCACGTCGCGGCGCCGCTCGTAGGTGGCGCGGATCTCCTCGACGCACTCCTGCGGCCCTTCGAGCGCAATGATCGAAGCGACCTGGATCGGCGTGAACGTGCCGTAGTCGTGGTAGCTCTTGATGCGCGCGAGCGCGTTCACCAGATCGCGGTTGCCGACCATGAAGCCGATGCGCCAGCCGGCCATGTTGTAGCTCTTCGAAAGCGTGAAGAACTCGACCGCCACGTCGCGCGCACCCGGCACCTGCAGGATGGAAGGCGCCTTCCAGCCGTCGAACGTGATGTCGGCATAAGCGAGGTCGTGCACGACGAGGATGTCGTGCTCGCGCGCAAGGGCAATGACCCGCTCGAAGAAGGAAAGATCGACGCACTTCGCGGTCGGGTTCGACGGAAAGCCGATCACCAGCATCTTCGGCTTCGGGATCAGCTCGCGGATCGCCCGCTCGAGCTCGCAGAAGAAGTCGACGCCCGGCGTCATGCGTACCGAGCGGATGTCGGCGCCGGCGATGATCGCGCCGTAGATGTGAATCGGGTAGGAAGGATTCGGCACCAGCACCGTGTCGCCGCGATCGAGCGTGGCGAGCATCAGGTGCGCCAGGCCCTCCTTCGAGCCGATGGTGACGATCGCTTCGGCGTCCGGATCGAGCTCGACGGCGTAGCGGCGCCGATACCAATCGCAGATCGCCTTGCGCAAGCGCGGAATCCCTTTCGACACCGAATAGCCGTGCGTGTCCTGGCGTTGCGCGGCCTCGACGAGCTTGGCGACGATGTGCGCCGGCGTCGGCCCGTCGGGATTGCCCATCGACAGGTCGATCACGTCCTCGCCGCGCCGGCGCGCCGCCATCTTCAGCTCGTTGGTGATGTTGAAGACGTACGGCGGAAGGCGCTTGATGCGCTCGAACTCTCGCATAGTTCGATAGAATTTTAGCAGTGAAATTCGATCTGACTCGGGCGGCCGGACAGAACGCGATCACCGCGTACGGCGATGGCTACGTGATGGTGAACGGCGCGCGGCACGACAAGAACCTGATCCTGCTCGCCGATCGCATCCTGGAATGGAACATCGAGAGCTTCGAAGCGCTCGGCGTCGCCGATTTCGAGCGGCTCGCCGAGCTCGACCCGGAAGTGGTGCTGCTCGGCACCGGCGCGCGGTTGCGCTTTCCGCCGGTGCAGCTGACGCGCCCGCTGATCGAAGCGCGACGCGGGCTGGAGGTGATGGACATGCAGGCCGCGTGCCGCACTTTCAACATCCTGGTTTCCGAAGGGCGCCGCGTGGTCGCGGCGCTGCTGCTGCGGTGACGACAACTTGCGCAAGTCCGGCAAAACAGGTTCAATGAAAGCGTTGCGGCGAACTACCAAGAAGGGTACCTAAGAACCACCGGATGCCCGGAAAATCCGTCAAGGACTTTTCCCTGCCCTCCACCAGCGGCGACTTCCGGCTCTCCGCGCTGCGCGGCTCCAAGGTCGTCCTCTATTTCTACCCGAAGGACAACACGCCCGGCTGCACCACCGAAGGACTGCAGTTCCGCGACTTGCACAAGCAGTTCCTCGCTGCCGGCGCGCAGGTCTACGGCGTGTCGCGCGATTCGGTCCGCTCGCACGAAGGGTTCAGGGCGAAGTTCAAGTTTCCGTTCGAGCTCCTGTCGGACGCCGACGAGAAGGTGTGCACGCAATTCGGCGTCATCAAGATGAAGAACATGTACGGCCGCAAGGTGCGCGGCATCGAGCGCAGCACGTTCGTGATCGACCCGCAGGGCGCTTTGGCTCGCGAATGGCGCGGCGTCAAGGTCCCGGGGCATGCCCAGGAGGTACTCGACTTTGTTAAAACCCTCTGATCGCCCGGAAACCCCGCAGCTCGAAACCGATCGGATCGAAACCCGTCCTGAAGTCCCCGCCACCATGGCAAGAAAGTCCCGCCCGCCGCGCTCCAAGTGCCTCTCGAAGCTCTTCGTGCTCGACACCAACGTGCTGATGCACGACCCGGCATCGCTCTACCGCTTCGAAGAGCACGACATCTACCTGCCGATGGGCACGCTGGAAGAGCTCGACAATCACAAGAAGGGCCTGTCGGACGTCGCGCGCAACGCGCGCCAGGCGAGCCGCTTCCTGGACGAAATCGTGTCGAACGCGGCCGGCGAGATCGCCGCCGGCATCGCGATCACGACGCGCAACGGCGGCCGCACGCGGGGACGGCTCTACCTGCAGACCGAGGCGATCAACGGCGAGCTGCCGGCGACGCTCGCCGCCGGCAAGACCGACAACCAGATCCTCTCGGTGGTGCGGTTCCTGCAAAAGCGTGAACCGCAGCGCCAGGTGATCCTCGTCTCGAAGGACATCAACATGCGGATCAAGGCCAAGACGCTCGGCCTGGCCGCGGAGGACTACTACAGCGACAAGGTGCTCGAGGACACCGACCTCCTCTACACCGGCGTGCTCAAGCTGCCGGCAGACTTCTGGGACAAGCACGGCGGCGAGATGGAATCCTGGAAGAAGGACGGCCATGCCTACTACCGCGTGCGTGGCCCGCTCGCGCCGCGCCTTCACCTGAACCAGTTCGTCTACGACGAATCGTCCGAGCGCCCGCTCTATGCGCTGGTGAAGGAGCGCCAGGGGCGCGTCGCGGTGCTCGAATCGCTGCGCGACTACACCCATCCGAAGCACGCCGTCTGGGGCATCACGGCGCGCAATCGCGAGCAGAATTTCGCGCTCAACCTGCTGATGAATCCGCTGGTCGACTTCGTCACGCTGCTCGGGCAGGCGGGCACCGGCAAGACGCTGCTCGCGCTTGCCGCCGGCCTCACGCAGGTGCTGGACGAGAAGCGCTACAGCGAAATCATCGTCACCCGAGTCACCGTGCCGCTCGGCGAAGACATCGGATTCCTCCCCGGCACCGAGGAAGAGAAGATGCAGCCCTGGATGGGCGCGCTGGAAGACAACCTCGACGTGCTGAACGCGTCGGACGAGTCCGGCGGCGAGTGGGGCCGCGCCGCCACGCGCGACCTGGTGCGCTCGCGCATTCGCGTCAAGTCGCTCAACTTCATGCGCGGCCGCACGTTCATCAACAAATGGCTGGTGATCGACGAAGCGCAGAACCTGACGCCCAAGCAGATGAAGACGCTCGTCACGCGCGCCGGCCCCGGCACCAAGGTGGTTTGCCTCGGCAACATCGCGCAGATCGACACGCCCTACCTCACCGAGGGCAGCTCCGGGCTCACCTACGTCGTCGACCGGATGAAGGACTGGGCGCATTCCGGCCATGTGACGCTCGCGCGCGGCGAGCGCTCCCGTCTCGCAGATCACGCTGCCGAAGCGCTCTGATTTCTGCTAGGCTCGGCTCCCCTTTTTTCCGTCCGCAAGGAACCGAGATGATTGCCGCCCGACTCGCTCTGCCGCTTGCGCTCGCATTCGCGATCGCGCTCCCCGCGGCCGCGCAGCAGAACAAAGAATACGAACCGCAGGTCGGTCAGGCCGGCAAGGACGTGATCTGGGTGCCGACGCCGGATGAAGTCGTCAACCGCATGCTGCGGATGGCGCAGGTGACGCCGAACGACTACGTGGTCGATCTCGGTGCCGGCGACGGCAAGATCGCCATCGCCGCGGCGAAGAACTTCGGCGCGCGCGCGCTCGGGATCGAATACAACGCCGACATGGCGAAGCATGCGCAACGCAACGCCGAGAAGGCCGGCGTCACCGGCAAGGCGAAGATCGTGCAGGGCGACATCTTCCAGAGCGACTTCACGAGCGCGACGGTGGTCACGATGTACCTGCTGCCGGCGCTCAACATGAAGCTGCGCCCGCAAATTCTCAACATGCGTCCCGGCACGCGCGTCGTCTCGCACTCCTTCACCATGGAAGACTGGGAGCCCGACGAGACTTCGTCGATGGACGGCCGCCGCGCCTACCTGTGGATCGTGCCGGCGAACGTGATGGGCACCTGGGTGCTCGATGCCGGAGCCGAGCGGCACGATCTTTCGCTCGAGCAGAAATTCCAGAAGCTCGAAGGCCACGTGGTGCTCGGGCCGGTGCATGCCGGCTTGCGCGAGACGCGCCTGCGCGGCTTGCACATCAGCTTCGCCTATGTCGGCAACGACGGCGTGCGGCGCGACTTCAACGGTCGCGTGACCGGCACCCGCATGGAAGGCTCCTTCCGTGCCGAGAACGGCAGCGAAGGGCGCTGGACCGCGACGAAGAAGTAAGGGACCGGAAAGCGGTCAGAAGTTCGTCGCGCCGTGCGCGAGGTTCTCGAAGCGCGTGTACTGCCCGAGGAACGCAAGCTCGACGCGCCCGATCGGGCCGTTGCGCTGCTTGCCGATGATCACTTCGGCGCGGCCCTTCACTTCCGGCTTGTCCGGGAAGTAGACCTCGTCGCGGTAGATGAAGAGGATCACGTCGGCGTCCTGCTCGATCGCGCCGCTCTCGCGCAGGTCGGACATCATCGGCCGGCGATCGTTTCGCTGCTCGACCGCGCGCGAAAGCTGCGATAGCGCGACCACCGGCACGTCGAGCTCCTTCGCCAGCGCCTTCAACGAGCGCGAGATCTCCGAGATCTCGGTGGCGCGGTTCTCTTGCCCGTGCGAGGTCGCCGACATCAGCTGCAGGTAGTCGACCATCAGCAAGCCGAGCTTGCCGCACTGGCGCTTGATGCGCCGCGCGCGCGCGCGCAACTCGAGTGCGTTCAGCGCGCCCGTTTCATCGATGAACACCGGGGCCTCGTGCAGCCGCCCCATCGCGTGCGAAAGACGCTGCCATTCCTCGTCCGACAGCCGCCCGGTGCGCATCTTGTGCTGGTCGACGCGCGCGATCGAGCCGAGCACGCGTGCGGCGAGCTGCGTGCCGGACATCTCCATGCTGAAGATCGCCACCGGCAGGCCGTTGTCGACCGCGACGTGCTCGGCGAAGTTGAGCGCGAGCGCGGTCTTGCC
>DASUMM010000277.1:0-3019 GCA_036277655.1 Burkholderiales bacterium
ACGCCTCGTTGATCTCGACGATGTCCATGTCCTTCAATGCGAGCTTCGCGCGCTCGAGCGCAAGCGGGATCGCGTAGGCCGGCCCCACGCCCATGATGCGCGGCTCGACCGCGGCCGATGCCGCGGAGAGAATCCGCGTGATCGGCTTCTTGCCGTTCTTTTCTCCCCATGCGCGGCTCGCGATGACGAGCGCCGCGGCGCCGTCGTTCACGCCGGAGGCGTTCCCCGCGGTGACCACGCCGCCCTCGAACAACGGCTTCAATTTGCTGAGCGCCTCCATCGTCGCGTCGCGGCGCGGATGCTCGTCCACCTCTACCATCTTCGGCGGCGCATCCTTCTTGCGCGAGGGCAGCGCGACCGCATGGATCTCGCCCTTGTAGAAGCCCTCGGCTTCGGCCTTGGCGTACTTGCGTTGCGACGCAAACGCGAATTCGTCGGCCTCTTCGCGCGTGACGCCGAAGTCCTTCGCCACGTTGTCGCCGGTCTGCGGCATCGAGTGATCGCCGTACTGCTTCATGATGCGCGGATTCTGGAATCTGGCGCCGATCGTCGTGTCGTACATCTTCAGGTCGCGGCTGAACGGCGAATCCGCCTTGCCGAACACGTACGGCGCGCGGGACATGCTTTCCACTCCGCCCGCAATGTAGAGGTCGCCTTCGCCGCAAGTGACGGCACGCGCCGCGTCGGTCACCGCCTGCAGACCGCTTGCGCACAACCGGTTCACCGTCACCCCCGGCGTGGTGGGCGGCAGCCCCGCGCCGAGCGCCGCCCAGCGCGCGACGTTGCGGCAGTCCTCGCCCGCCTGGTTCACGCAGCCGAGCACCACATCGCTGATCTGCTTGGGCTCGATGCCGTTGCGCTTGACCACCTGCGCGATGACCTCCGCTGCGAGGTCGTCCGGACGAACGCCGGAAAGGGCGCCGGCATAGCGGCCGATCGGGGAGCGCAGGCCATCGTAGATGTAGGCATCGAGCATGGAATTACTCCGGAGTGAGAAGGGAAACGCCGAGCCGCGCGCGGCGCTTGAGCCACGGGCTCGGTCGGTAGCGGGGGTCCTGGTAGAACGAATGCATCGCCTCGAGCACGGTGAGCATCTTCGCCGTGCCGATCGCATCGCCCATCGCGAGTGGACCGCGCGGATAGCCGAGACCGAGCATCACTGCGGTGTCGAAGTCGGCAGGCGTGGCGATACGCTGCTGCACGATGTCGCAGCCGACATTGACGATGTGCGCGACCACTCGCTGCGCGACGAAGCCGGCGGAGTCGTGGATCACCGAGACCGGCACGCCGTCGGCGGCAAGCAGCGCATGCGCGGCGTCGCGGACCTCGGGTCGCGTGATGGGCGTCGTCATCAGCGTGCGTCGCTTGGCAAAGCCGAACAGCGGATCGACCGCCACCGTCCTCGCAGGATCGGTCTGGAGTTGCAGCGCCGTGGTCGTCGCATCCTGTCCGAGCGGGGCGACGAAGCAAATCGCTTCCGGCGAAGGTTTCGCTCCCGCTTCCACCGTTGCGCCGAGCTTCGAGAGCAGTTCGCGCAGCGCCGGCGCGTTCGACGCCGCCCACACCGGCCCGGCTTTCGCCTGCGGCACCGGCTGCTCGGGAATCTTCTGCGCCGTGCCGTCCTTGCCATAGTCGTACCAGCCGCGCCCGCTCTTGCGCCCGAGCAATCCGGCGGCCACGCGCGGCTCGAGCAGATACGAAGGCCGGTACTTCGGCTCCTGGAAATACTGCTCGAAGAGCGATTTGTGCACGCTCGCGTTGACGTCGAGGCCGACGAGGTCCATCAGCCCGAACGGCCCGAGCCGAAAGCCGGCCGCATCGACGAGGATGCGATCGATGGTGGCGAAATCGGCCACGCCTTCGGAAAGCACGCGCAGCGATTCCGGGATGTAGCCGCGCCCGGCATGGTTGACGACGAAGCCGGGGGTGTCCTTGCAGCGCACCGGGGTGTGGCCGTATCGCTTTGCGAGCGCAACGAGCGCATCGATCACCCACGGTTCGGTCAGTTCGCCGGCCACCACTTCGACGATCTTCATCACTGGCACGGGGTTGAAGAAGTGATAGCCGGCGACGCGGCCCGGCTTGCGGCACTTGGCCGCCATCGCGGTGACCGAGAGCGAAGAGGTGTTCGAGGCGAGGATGCAGTCCTCGCCGACCACGCTCTCGAGCGAGCGGAACAACTCTCGTTTCGGCTCGAGGCTCTCGATGATCGCTTCGACCACCACGCTTGCCGGTGCAAGCGCCTCGAGCGAGGCAACGACTTCGATGCGCCCGAGCGTTGCCGCGACTTCCGGCAGCGGCACGCGGCCTTTCTCGGCGAGCTTGCCGAGCGCCTGCGCGACCGAATCGCGCGCCGACTGGGCCGCACCCGGCTTGGTATCGAACACGAGCGTCCGCACGCCGCACTGCGCGAGCACCTGCAGGATGCCGCGCCCCATCGTGCCGCTGCCGACGACGCCCGCCACGAGGTCGTTGCGTGTCATATCGGGCATGCAGGCGATTCTACGACGCCGGGGCTATAATCATTGCGCCAAATCAAGCGTCCGGAGGGGACGATGGCATTCGCCAGGAGGAGGCGCCAATGAAGTATCGGAAGATTCTTCTCGCCTATAACGGCTCGCAGGAGGGAAAGCGCGCGCTGCTCGAATGCGCCGATCTTGCCGGCTTCCTGCAGGCCGAGACCCATCTGCTGGCGGTTGCGAGCATGCCGCCGAGCCTGTTCCTGACGGAAGGCTTCGTTCCCGAGGAACTGCTCGAAGAGGAAAAGAAGCGCACCCAGCAGGTGCTCGACGAAGGCGTGAAGACGCTCGGCGAGCGCGGCTTCAAGGCGGCCGGCATCCTCGCGGTCGGCGAGCCGGTCGAGGAGATCTGCCGCGTGGCGAAGGAAATCCGCGCCGAGCTGATCGTCGTCGGCCACAACCAGAAGTCGTCGTTCGCGGCGCGCTGGTGGAAGGGCTCGGTCGGCGGCGCGCTGATCGACTACGCCCCGTGCAGCGTGCTGATCGCGCTGTCGAAGATG
>DASUMM010000278.1:0-38990 GCA_036277655.1 Burkholderiales bacterium
AGGGCGCGTGCGATGCGGCAAGTGCGCCGCTGTGTTCGACGGCGTCGCCGCGCTCGATGAGCCGGAAGCGATCCCGGCCGTGCAAGAGGAACCGTCGCCGCAACTTGCGCTCTTCGAGCCGGCCCACCTCGGCACCACTCCCAAGATTGCAGGGGAGACCCTGGCGCCGCAGGCCGGGTTCCTTCGCGATGCGGAAGCTGCGCCGGGGAATCGCGCCGGATGGGCGATTGGCGCAGCCTGCGCCGCGTTGCTGCTGCTGCTCCAGGCGGCATTTCTCTATCGCACCGAATTGTCCGTGCTGTTTCCGGCTGCGCGGGAGCCGCTGGCTGCGATTTGCCGCACGATCGGCTGCACCGTCCCCTGGCCGCGCAAGGTCGAACTGATGGCGATCGAGACCTCCGACCTGGAAGCGGATCGTCGCCACGACGGCGTGATCGTTCTCCTTGCGCAGATTCGCAACCGCGCGCCGTTCCCGCAGGAATATCCGGCGCTCGAGCTGACGCTCACCGATGAGCGTGACCAGCCGGTGCTGAGAAAAGTGCTTGCGCCAGCCGACTATCTTCCGCAGGCGAGTGCGGAGCAGCGTGCGAACGGCATGGCTGCAGGCGCCGATGAGAGCCTGCGTATGCACCTGCACCCCGGCTCGCTCAAGCCGGTCGGCTACCGGCTGTACCTTTTCTATCCTTGAGATGTAAGCCGCTCGCGAATCCGGGCGGCCGCTTCTTCCAAACGCTCGCGCGGCGGGTTCTTCACCGGCCAGGTCAGTTGCATCCCATCCCCTTCGTGCCGCGGCACCAGATGCAGGTGGAAATGGAACACGGTCTGGCCCGCCGGCTTGCCGTTCGCCTGGTAGACCGAAAGGCCCGCGGGCTGATACGCATCGCGGATCGCACGCGCGATGCGCACCTGGGCCCGTCCCAGCGCCGCCGCTTGTGCTTCGTCGAGCGCGTACAGATCCGGCGCATGCCGTTTCGCTGCGACGAGGACGTGGCCGGGATTCACCTGGCCGATGTCCATGAACGCGAGCACTTCGGCGTCTTCGTACACGCGGGTCGACGGAATCTGCCCGGCGACGATCTTGCAGAATACACAGTCGGTCATTGGCTCTCTCCAATAGGCTGATGGCCTTCGCAGGGTACCTGCGCGAGCCACCGGTCCTCAAGCCGCAGCGCAGTCAGGGCACCCCCCCAAACGCAGCCCGAATCGAGAAGCGCAACCCGCTCCGTAAGGTGCAGCCCTAGCGCCGACCAGTGTCCGCAGACGATCGTCGGTTCGTCGCGTGCCGGGCGCACGGCGAACCAGGAGGCGAATCCCTGCGGCGGCTGCACGCCGCTGGAACCGAACTCCATCCGACCGTCGGAGGTGCAAAAGCGCAGCCGCGTCATCACGTTGACGATGGCGCGCAGCCGATCGAAGCCGCCTAGCGAATCGTCCCAGCGCTCGGGGTGATTGCCATACATGTTGGCGAGGAATTCCCGGTAATGCGGCGCGCAAAGCACCTGCTCGACTTCGCGTGCAAGTGAGGCAGCCCGTGCAACGGTCCATTGCGGCAGCAGCGCCGCATGCACCATCGCATGGCGACCCTCCATGTGAAACAGCGGCCGCGTGCGCAGCCACGACACGAGCTCGGCTGCGTCCGGGGCATCGAGCACGTCGTGAAACGTGTCCGACTTGCGACGGCGCTCGGCCCCTTCGAACTGCGCGACGAGGTGCAGGTCGTGGTTTCCAAGCACCACGTTGGCGCGATCGCCGAGCGAGCGCACGAAACGCAGCACTTCGAGCGACTTCGGCCCGCGATTCACGAGGTCGCCGACCAGCCAGAGCCGGTCACTCGTTGGGTTGAACCCAATGCGCGCAAGAAGCTGCTGCAGCTCGTCGTAGCAACCCTGGATGTCGCCGATCGCGTAGGTGGCCATGCTTGCAGCAGCTTACAACTGCGAGTCGATCCTGCGGTATTGGATCGCCTCGGCAACTTCGGCGAGGCCGATGGATTCCTTTCCGGACAGATCCGAGATCGAGCGCGCGACGTGCAACACACGATGGAATCCGCGTGCCGAGAGCGAAAGCCGCGACATCGCCTGCTTGAGCAGGCTCTCGGCCTCCGTGTCCATTCTGCAGAGGCGCACCGTCTCGCGCGCCGACAGCCAGGCGTTCGGCTTTCCCTGGCGCGCGTGCTGGCGCTCGCGCGCCACGCGAACGCGCGCGGCAACCTGGGTGGACGCCTCGCCCTCGAGATCGCCGGTCATCTCGGAGTCGAGCGGTCGCGGCACCTCGATCTTCAGATCGATACGATCGAGGAGCGGGCCGGAAATCTTCGACCGGTAGCGTGCAATCTGATCGGGTGTGCACCGGCATCTGGCCGACGGCTCGCCGAGGTGGCCGCAGGGGCAGGGATTCATCGCCGCAACGAGCTGGAAACGGGAGGGGAAGGTGGCATGCCACGCCGCGCGTGCGATCGCGATCGTTCCCGATTCGAGCGGCTCGCGCAGTGCCTCCAGCGCATCGCGTGGAAATTCGGGCAGCTCATCGAGAAACAGCACGCCATGGTGGGCAAGCGAGATCTCGCCCGGCCTGGGCGGAATTCCGCCGCCGATCAGCGCCGCACTGGATGCGCTGTGGTGCGGCGCTCGGAACGGGCGCTCTGCCCAGCGCGCCGGATCGAAGCCGGAGCCGGATGCCGAATGCACCGAAGCGCTTTCGAGCGCTTCAGGCTCGCTCATCGGCGGCAGGATGCCCGGAAGGCGCGCGGCGAGCATCGACTTGCCCGTGCCGGGTGGACCCAGCATCAGCAAGGCGTGCGCTCCCGCGGCCGCAATTTCCAGCGCGCGCTTGGCGTGCGCCTGCCCCTTCACGTCGGCGAGGTCGAGCGATCCCGAAAGGGCTTGTGAAGCGCCGTTCCGATACGGAACCAATCGAGTTTCGCCTGCGATGTGCGCGCACACTTCGAGCAGCGTCCGGGCTGGAAGCACGCATGCGCGCCTGGCAAGTGCCGCTTGCGCCGCGCTCGGGTGCGGCAGCACAAACGCGCGCCCGGCGGCCGAGGCGCCGAGCGCCATCGCAAGCGCACCGCGCACCGGCCGCAGCTCTCCGGTGAGCGAAAGCTCTCCGGCGAACTCGTGGCCCGCGAGCGCCGCAGCTTTCAACTGACCGCTCGCGGCAAGAATGCCAAGCGCGATCGGCAGATCGAAACGACTGGAATCCTTGGGCAGATCGGCCGGAGCAAGGTTGACGGTGATGCGACGCGCCGGGAACTCGAAGCGCGCTTCATGCAAGGCGGCGCGCACGCGGTCTTTTGCCTCGCGCACTTCGGCGTCGGGAAGGCCGACGATGTGGAACGCCGGCAACCCCGGCCCGAGATGCACTTCGACGGTGACCTCGGGCGCGGCGATCCCCGCGAGCGCGCGGCTCGCTACCGTGGCAAGCGGCATCACAATCCCTGCCTTGAGAAACGCGCCGCCTAGCGGGGCGGTTTACCGTCGCCTGCGCGGTTCGCCTCCAGCTCGGCAACGCGCGCCTCGAGCGCAGCGAGCTTTTCCTGCGCGCGCGCGAGGAGCTTCCGCTGCACTTCGAAATCCTCCCGCGGCACGACGTCGAAGCGCTCGAAGAAGGCAACCAGCAACGCGCGCAGATTCTTCTGCAAATCCTCCATCGGCGAGCCGCGGAACGCCTCGTCGATGCGCGATCCGAGTTCCTCGAGCGGGCTTCGTGCCATGCGCATCAGTCTAGCGCATGGGCATGCTAGGCTCGCCGGATGAATCTCGCCGAGCACGTGCTCGGACCGCAGGCGCTCGCACGGCATGGCGGGCAAATTGCGTTGCGCTGCGAGGGAGCCTCGGTCACTTACGCGGAACTCGCGCTGCAGGTCGAGCGGGCAGCCGAGGTGTTTCGAGCGCTCGGAGTGATGGCCGGTGAGCGCGTGCTGCTGCTCTCACGCGATACGCCGGAACATGTCGCCGCCTGGCTGGGCGCGGCGCGCGCGGGCGCTGTGGCGGTCGCCCTCAACACGCGCATCTCGGAAGCCGAGTATCTGCATGTGTGCGCGGACAGCTCGGCGAGCGTCTCGCTGGTGGAGGATCATTTCGTGCGTGCGCGACCGGATCTTGCTGCCAAGTTTCGCGAGCGCGGTCGGCTCGTCGTTACCGGAGCCTCGCAGGGCGCACGTTCCTGGCGCGAGCTCGCCTCGCATACCCGGTCGCCCGGCCCCGCACACCCGGCGAACGCGGAGGATCCCGCATTCTGGCTCTACTCTTCCGGCACCACCGGAAAGCCAAAGGCGATCGTCCACGCGCACAAGGACGTCCTGCAGGCGGGGCAGGTCTATCGCGACACGCTGGAACTCGCGCCCGGCGACAAGGTGTTCGTCACCTCGAAGCTGTTCTTTGCCTACGCGCTCGATCACGGCATGCTGGGGGCGCTCGCGCAGGGTCTGACGTGCGTTCTGCATCCGGACTGGCCGGAGATTGCCGACGCCGTTCGGCTCGTCGATGAAGAGCGCCCGACCCTTTTCGCGAGCGTGCCCTCGTTTTATCGGCGCCTCGCGGCGCTACCGGATTCCGAGCTCGAGCCGTTTCGTCACGTGCGTTACTTTCTCTCCGGCGGCGAACGCATCCCGGAGTCGCTCGCGGCACGCTGGAAGCAGGCGACCGGGGGAGAGCTCCTCTCGATCTACGGCATGTCCGAGACTTTCTGCGTCTGCATGGTGACGCCGCGCGGCCTTGCCGGTCTCGCCCGCCCCGGGAAGCCGCTTGCCGGCGTCGACGTGCGGCTGCTGACCGAATCGGCAAGCGAAGCGCGCATCGGCGAGCCGGGAGTGCTGTGGGTGAGACACCCTGCCCTGGCGAGCGGCTATGCCAATCTGCCGCAGAAAACGTCCGAAGCCTTCCAGGACGGCTGGTTTTGTACCCACGATGTCTTCGTGCGCGACGCATCCGGGCTCTACACGCACCAGGGACGCAGCGATGAGATGCTCAAGATCGCCGGCCAGTACGTGCAGCCGGGCGAGATCGAGCAGGCGCTCGCCGCCGAGCCTTTGGTCGCCGAAGCCGTCTGCGTGCCGGTGCTCGATGGTGACGGCTTCGACCGGCTGGCGCTCTTCGTTACCGCGCGCGGCGACGCTGCGGCGGCCATCGCGGCGGCCGAGCGGGCGTGCGAAGCGAAGCTGCCTCGCTTCAAGCGCCCGAAATGGGTCTTGAGCGTGCCCGAGATTCCGCGCACCGCCACCGGCAAGGTGCAACGCTTCCGCCTGAAGGAGATCCTCGCGCGCGAGCTCGGCGGCGCGGGCTAGAATCCGCTCCTTCCGGCGCACGCCGCGTCTCGCAAATCCTTTCTCGAGAGAACCCAATGGCCTACGCAGTCTCGATTTGGAATCCGCCGGCATTGCCGATCGCCGGCTCGAACGATTCTTTCCCCGTCCGCCGCATCTTCTGCGTCGGGCGCAACTACGTCGAGCATCAGAAGGAAATGGGCGGCGACGGCCGGGAGCAGCCGTTCTTTTTTCTCAAGTCGGCGCACGCGCTGGTGCCTCTGGGGGGCGCGGTGCACTACCCGCCCAAGACGTCGAACCTGCACTATGAAACCGAGATGGTGGTTGCCATCGCGCGCCAGGGGCGCCGTATCGCAGCGAAAGACGCGGCCAGCTACATTTTCGGCTATGCGGTGGGCCTCGACATGACGCGACGCGACCTGCAGCAGATCGGCAAGGACAAGGGCCGGCCGTGGGATTTCGGCAAGGACTTCGACGAGGCCGCGCCGTGCAGCGCGCTCGCGCCCGCAGCGCGCATCGGACATCCGGCGAACGGCACGATTTCGCTGCTGGTAAACGGCAAGGAGCGCCAGCGCGCCGACCTGTCGGAAATGATCTGGTCCGTTCCCGAGCAGATCGAGTACCTGTCGAGCTACTACACCATCGAACCCGGCGACCTGATCTTCAGCGGCACGCCCGCCGGCGTCGGCCCGGTGCAGCCGGGCGACGAGTTGCATGCGAGCGTTGCCGGGGTCGGCGAACTGAAGGTGAAAATCGTTCCGCCGCTGTGAAGCTGTACACGTTCTTCCGCGGCTCTTCGCCGTTCCGCGTACGTATCGCGCTAAACCTGAAGGGGCTTGCCTACGAGTCGGCGTTCGTGCACCTCGGCAAAGGCGAGCAGCGTAAGCCCGCATACTCGGCGGTCAACCCGCAGGCGCTGGTGCCCTCGCTGGTGCTCGAGGATGGGCAGGTGCTCACGCAATCGCTTGCCATCATCGAGTATCTGGAGGAAGTGCATCCGCAACCGCCGCTGCTGCCTTCCGATGCGCTCGGACGTGCCAGGGTGCGCGCGCTCTCGCTCATCGTCGCTTGCGAGATTCACCCCCTCAACAATGCGCGTACGCTCGCCTACCTGCGCAAGAGCTTGAACCATAGCGAGGAGGAGGCGAACGAGTGGTATCGCCACTGGATCGCCGACGGCCTCGCCAAGCTGGAAGGAACGCTGGCGCGCTTTCCCGGCAGCGGCAGGTTTTGTCACGGCGATGCGCCGACGATGGCCGATTGCTGCCTCGTCCCGCAGGTGTTCAACGCAAAGCGCTACGGCTGCGAGACGGCGCCTTTTCCCATGATCATGCGCATCTTCGGAGAATGCATGAAGCTCGAGGCATTCGATCGCGCACAGCCGTCGAAGCAACCGGACGCGGAAGGCTGACGGAGCGGTGATCGACAAGGCCGTCGCCTCCTTTCAAGCTGCGGTCGCCGGCATTGCCGATGGCACGACGATCCTGATCGGCGGCTTCGGCAATGCCGGGATGCCGTTTGAACTGGTCGACGCGTTGATCGCCCAGGGCGCCAAGGACCTGACCGTCGTCAACAACAACGCCGGCAACGCCGAGACCGGCGTCGCGGCGCTGCTGAAGGCACGGCGGGTGCGCAAGATCCTCTGCTCCTTTCCGCGGCAAGCCGACTCGTGGGTGTTCGATTCGCTGTATCGCGCAGGAGAAATTGAGCTCGAGCTGGTTCCGCAGGGAAACCTGGCGTGCCGCATCGAGGCGGCGGGTGCAGGCCTGGGCGCGATCTACACGCCGACGGGATACGGCACGTTGCTCGCGGAAGGAAAGGAAACGCGCGAATTCGACGGCCGCACGTACGTACTGGAGATGCCGATCCGCGCCGACTACGCATTCGTCCAGGCCGAAAAGGCCGATCGCTGGGGGAACCTCGTCTATCGCAAGGCGGCGCGCAACTTCGGCCCGATCATGGCGCGCGCCGCGCGCTGCACCATCGCGCAAGTGCGCGAGATCGTTCCGCTGGGGGCGCTCGACCCGGAAGCGATCGTCACGCCGGGAATCTTCGTGCATCGTGTCGTGCAGATGAGCGACTCATGAGACGACGCAGCCGCGACGAAATCGCCGCGCGCGTGGCGCGTGACATTGCCGAAGGGTGGTATGTCAACCTCGGCATCGGCTTGCCGACGCTCGTCGGCAACCATTTGCCCAAGGACCACGAGATTTTCCTGCACAGCGAGAACGGCATCCTCGGCATGGGACCGGCGCCGGCGAAAGGCAACGAAGATCCGGATCTGATCAACGCCGGCAAGCAACCGGTGACGCTGCTTGTCGGCGGCGCATACTTCCACCACGGCGACTCGTTCGCGATGATGCGCGGCGGGCACCTCGACCTCACCGTGCTCGGCGCGTTCCAGGTCTCGCACAAGGGCGATCTTGCCAACTGGCACACCGGCGAGCCGGGCGCGATCCCGGCCGTAGGGGGCGCGATGGACCTGGCGGTTGGCGCGAAAAAGGTGTTCGTGATGATGGAGCACGTGACCAAGGCCGGCGAGCCGAAGATCGTCCAGCGCTGCACCTATCCGCTTACCGCCGTGCAATGCGTGGACCGGATCTTCACCGACCTTGCGGTGATCGATGTGACGGACGAAGGGCTCCGCGTGGTCGAGATGGTCGAAGGACTGGCCTTCGAGGAATTGCAGCGCCTGACCGCCGCGCCGCTGAAAAAGAGGGAAAGCCGATGAAGAAGCTCGCAACGTACCGGCGGCCGCATCCTGGCACGCAACCCGACTACGACTATCCGCCGTACGCTTCGACGCAAAAGCGCCATCCGAAGCAGCCCCTCGTCGTTGCACCGCAGACGCTCTCGGAGCTGACCGGCCCGCTTTTCGGCTGGGACGACGTCAAGCCGGGGGACCATGACCTGACGCGCCAGCACAAGGGCGAGCCGATCGGTGAGCGCATCATCGTCAGCGGCCGTGTGCTCGACGAGAACGCAAGGCCGGTGCCGCACACGCTGGTGGAGATCTGGCAGGCAAATTCCGCCGGGCGGTATCCGTACCGGACTGACCAGCACGATGCACCGCTCGATCCGAATTTTTCCGGCGCCGGCCGCACGCTCACCGATGCCGAAGGCCGCTATCGCTTCGTCACCATCCGGCCTGGCGAGTATCCGTGGGGCAACCACTACAACGCGTGGCGTCCGGCGCACATCCATTTTTCTCTTTTCGGCCCCGCGTTCATGACGCGGCTGGTGACGCAGATGTACTTTCCAGGCGATCCGCTGCTCGAATACGACCCGATGTACACCTGCATCGCGGATGAAAAGGCGCGCAAGCGCCTGGTGTCGGTGTTCGATTGGGAAACGACGGTGCCGGCGCATGCGCTTGGTTACCGCTTCGATATCGTGCTGCGCGGCAGGGACGCCACCCCGCACGACCCGTCTCCCGGCGAATAGGAGCGTTGCGATGAGCCTGTATGCAACCGGACACCAGACGGTCGGCCCGTACCTTTACATCGGCCTCTCCTGGCTGACAACGACGCGCATCGCGCCTGCCGGCATTGCGGGGGAGCGGGTCACGATCGAGGGACGCGTTCTCGATGGCGATGGCGCAGGCGTCGCCGACGGCATGCTCGAGATCTGGCAAGCGGACGCCAACGGCAAGTACGCGCATCCCGAGGACACGCAGAAGAAAGCCGCAACGCCGGGCTTTCGCGGATTCGGCCGCATTCCGACGAATAACCGCGGCGCCTTTCGCTTCTCGACAATCAAGCCGGGCAGCGTTGCCGGACCGAACGCCGTTGCGCAGGCGCCGCACCTCGTCGTTTCGGTGTTCATGCGCGGCTCGCTCAAGCACCTCGCAACCCGCATGTATTTCCCGGACGAAGCGGCCAATCCCCGGGATCCGATCCTGCAACTCGTGCCGCCGGCGCGGCGGCCCACGCTGATCGCCAGACGCGCGCGCGACCGCAAGGGCGCGCTGCAATGGGACGTGATCCTGCAGGGAGAAAACGAGACGGTCTTCTTCGACTACTGACGGAGAGCTAGCAAGCGCGAAAAAGCGCTTTCAACTCCTCGGAAATCGGCTGCCCCTTCATCGGCGACCCGGGCCCGGCGACGTGCCGGCCCCACACGCGCGTCTCCTGGCCGCGCGCAAGCGTCGCGCCGTCGGAGCGGACCACTTCGTGCGAGACGACGAACGACTTTCCGCCCCAGCGCGCAATGCGCGAGCGCACCTCGCAGCGGTCGCCCGGCTCGGCGGGTGCCACGAACTCGCACTGCGCACCGACGAGCGGCATGCAGTAGCCGCTCTCGATCATCGTCTTCAAGCCGTGCCCCACCGAGCCGAACAACGCCCACGTGGCGGCATCGAACCAGCGGAAATACGTCGGATAGAAAATGATTCCGGCCGGATCGCAATCGCCCCAGCTCACGTCGGTGTGAAGCACGCCGACGATCGAGTCGAATTCCCGCTCCGCCATCGGCGAGACGCTAGCACTGCTCCCACGGCAGCCCGTCGAAGCGCCAGCCCGCGGTGCTGCCGCGGTGATGCTTCTCGTCGAGCTCTCCTTCGAAGCCGTGCCGCACGTTGTAGACGGCGGTGAATCCGGCGCGCTCGAGCGTTTCGCCGGCTTCCTGCGAGCGGTTGCCGCTGCGGCAGATGAGGACAATCGGGCGCGTGGTGTGATTCGTTCCGGCGAGTTTCTTCACCTGGCCGACGAAATGCGGATTGACTTCCCAGTCGGGGCCGTCGTTCCACGCCACGTGCAATGCACCGCGCGGATGACCGACGAAAAGAAATTCCATCTCGCTGCGGCAATCGATCAGCAACGCATCGGCATGTTTGTTAAGAAATTCGTGCGCTTCGCGCGGCTCGAGGCTGGTCATGACGGTCCATTATAGAGGCACGCGGTTGACGGCATTCGCCATTGGCGCGACACTTGCGCCTCGCGCCGATTTGACGTTCAGCTTGCGGGCGCCGCACCGCGCCGTATGCGGGGAAAAAGAAAAGCCGCTAAAGAGACGTGCCCGGCAGGTTCCCTTCCTCGGCTCGTTTCCCTGGCGATCAGGCTGAGCGAACGCTTTCTCAGGGTCCAGATGCAAGATCCGCATTTCGCGCTGCTTCCGAAGCTCCTTGCCGAGCGCATCGTGATGCTCGACGGTGCGATGGGCACGATGATCCAGGCCGAGCGCCTGTCGGAAGCGCAATTTCGCGGCGAGCGCTTTCGCAACTGGCCGAAGGAGCTGCGCGGCAACAACGACCTGCTCGTGCTGACGCAGCCCGAGGTCATTCGGCGGATCCATGCCGGCTACCTGCAGGCGGGCGCCGACATCATCACGACGAACACGTTCAATGCCACGTCGGTCTCGCTCGCCGATTACGGTTTGCAGGCGTTTGCGTACGAGCTGAATCTCGAAGCAGCGCGGCTCGCCCGATCCGCTGCCGATGCGCACGAGGAGAAGGATCCGTACCGGCCGCGCTTCGTCGCCGGCGCGCTCGGGCCGACGTCGAAGACGGCGTCCATCTCGCCGGACGTCAATGATCCGGGGTTTCGCAACGTCAGCTTCGATGCGCTCGTCGAAGCGTATCGCGACGCCGCGCGCGGCCTGCTCGAAGGCGGCGTAGACCTTCTCCTCGTGGAGACGGTGTTCGACACGCTGAATGCGAAGGCGGCGCTTTTCGCCGTGCAGGCGCTACAGGAAGAGCGCGGCGCACAGGTGCCGCTGATCGTGTCCGGGACGATCACGGATGCGTCGGGTCGCACGCTTTCCGGCCAGACGACGGAAGCGTTCTACAACTCGGTGCGCCATGCAAAGCCACTCGCGATCGGGCTGAATTGCGCGCTTGGGGCGAAGGAGCTGCGACAGTACGTCGAAGAGCTCGCCAGCGTCGCCGAGGCGCGCGTCATCTGCTATCCGAATGCTGGACTGCCGAACGCGTTCGGCGAGTACGACGATACGCCCGAATCGATGGCGAGCCATCTTGGCGAATGGGCGCGCAGCGGACTGCTCAACCTTGCCGGCGGCTGCTGCGGCACCACGCCGGCGCACATCGCGGCGATCGGCGAAGCAATGCGCGACGTCGCGCCGCGAGCGATCCCGCAGCACCCGCGCAAGCTGCGGCTCGCGGGGCTGGAGCCGCTCAACATCGGCCCGGGCTCGCTCTTCGTCAACATCGGCGAGCGCACCAACGTCACCGGATCCAAGGCGTTCGCGCGCCTCGTGCTCGCCGGCAATTATCCCGAGGCGCTCAGCGTGGCGCGGCAGCAGGTCGAGAACGGCGCGCAGGTGATCGACGTCAACATGGACGAGGCGATGCTCGACTCGGAAAAGGCCATGCGGACGTTCCTCAACCTGGTCGCCGCCGAGCCGGACATCTCGCGCGTGCCGATCATGGTCGATTCGTCGCGCTGGTCGGTGATCGAGACGGGACTCAAGTGCCTGCAGGGCAAGGGGATCGTCAATTCGGTGAGCCTCAAGGAAGGCGAGGCGGAGTTCCTGCGCCAGGCGCGGCTGGTGCGCATGTACGGCGCTGCGGTGGTGGTGATGGCGTTCGACGAAAAGGGCCAGGCCGATTCGCTCGAGCGCAGGACGGAGATCTGCCGCCGTGCCTACCGGCTGCTGACCGAAGTCGCCGGAGTTCCTGCGGAAGACATCATTTTCGATCCGAACATCTTCGCGGTCGCGACCGGCCTCGAAGAGCACGTGCGCTACGGGCTGGATTACATCGAGGCAACGCGCTGGATTCGCGAGAACCTGCCGCACGCGCAAGTGTCGGGCGGCGTGTCGAACCTGTCGTTTTCTTTTCGCGGCAACGACGCGGTTCGCGAAGCGATGCACACCGCATTCCTGTACCACGCGATCGCGGCCGGCATGACCATGGGCATCGTCAATCCGGGGCAGCTCGGCGTCTATGAGGAAATCGCACCGGAGCTGCGCGAGCGGGTCGAGGACGTGATTCTCAACCGGCGCCCGGACGCGACCGAGCGGCTGGTCGAGCTGGCCAACCGCGTGCAGGGAAGCGCGCGCACCGCGCGGGAAGACGAGGCGTGGCGACGAAGCCCGGTGCGAGAGCGCCTGGTGCATGCCCTGGTAAACGGCATCGCCACGCACATCGTCTTGGATACCGAAGAGGCTCGCCTCGGCTTCGCCCGGCCCATCGAGGTGATCGAGGGCCCGCTGATGGATGGCATGAACGTGGTCGGCGACCTTTTCGGCTCCGGCAAGATGTTCCTGCCGCAGGTCGTGAAGTCCGCACGGGTGATGAAGCAGGCGGTCGCGCACCTCGTGCCGTTCATCGAGGCCGAGAAGGCGCGCTCGGGTGAGGCGGCGCGCTCGAAGGGAAAGATTGTCATCGCCACGGTAAAGGGCGATGTGCACGACATCGGCAAGAACATCGTCGCCGTCGTGCTCCAGTGCAACAACTACGACGTGGTGAATCTCGGCGTGATGGTGCCGGCGCAGACGATCCTCGACACCGCGCTGCGCGAGAAGGCAGACGCCATCGGCCTCTCCGGCCTGATCACGCCGTCGCTGGAAGAGATGGCGCACGTCGCACGCGAGATGGAGCGCCAGCAGTTTCGCCTGCCGCTCCTGATCGGCGGCGCAACCACGTCGCGCGCGCACACTGCGGTCAAGATTGCTCCGGCCTATTCGGCGCCGGTCGTCTACGTGCCGGATGCGTCCCGCAGTGTTCCAGCCGTGCAGAGCCTGCTTTCACCGGAGAACCGCACGGCCTACGCCGAAGCAGTGCGGGCCGACTACGCCAAGATTCGTGCGCAGCATGCGGCGAAGAAGGGGCCCGGCCCGCTGCATCCGATCGCCGAGGCAAGGCGGCTGGGGTTGAAGACCGACTGGGCGAGCTACCGGCCGCCGGCTCCGAAGCTGCGCGGGCTCGAGCGCCTGGCCGACTATCCGCTCGAGCACCTGATCGGCTACATCGACTGGGGACCTTTCTTCCAGGCATGGGAGCTCTCCGGTCCCTATCCGGCTATTCTCGATGACCCGGTGGTCGGCGAGCAGGCGAGGCGCCTGCTTGCCGAAGGAAAGCAGATGCTCGAAACCATCGTGCGCGAGCGCTGGGTGCGCGCGCATGGCGTTTGCGGAATCTTTCCGGCCGCGCAGGTCGATGCCGACGACATCTGCGTCTACGCCGACGACTCGCGCAGCAGCGTGACGATGACGTGGCACTGCCTGCGGCAGCAGAACCACAAGCCGGCCGGCCGGCCCAACCTCTGCCTTGCGGACCTCGTCGCTCCGCATGATGCGCACGTGCCCGACTATCTCGGTGCGTTTGCCGTGTGCGCCTCCGGCTTCGAGGATCGCGTCGCCGCCTTCGAGGCGGCCAACGACGACTACAACGCGATCATGCTGAAGGTGCTCGCCGATCGGCTGGCGGAAGGCTTTGCCGAGCACCTGCACGAGCGCGTCCGGCGCGAATTCTGGGGGTACGCCGCGGACGAACGGTTCGGCAACAAAGCGCTGCTCGAGGAGGCCTACCGCGGCATTCGCCCGGCGCCCGGGTATCCGGCCTGCCCGGACCACACCGTCAAGGGGCCCCTCTTTGCGCTGCTCGATGCCGGCCGCAACGCCGGCATGACGCTGACCGAGTCGTTCGCGATGGTGCCGGCGTCCGCGGTGTCCGGCTTCTATTTCTCGCACCCGCAGTCGAGTTACTTTGCGGTAGGCAAGATCGGCAAGGATCAGGTCGAGGATTACGCGCGGCGCAAGGGCATTCCTCTTGCCGAAGCGGAGCGCTGGCTGGCGCCGAATCTCGCCTACGAACCGGCGCCCCTATAATCGCGCCTCGTTTTTCCATATCTTCATCGAGGGATGCCATGGGCAAAGGCGACAAGCGCACGCGCAAGGGGAAAATCTACAAGGGAAGCTACGGCAAGAAGCGCCCGCAGCGGCAGAAGAAAAAGAAACGCCCGTAGCGGCGCCTCACTTGCGCCAGAACGCTGGCGTCAGCACGACCAGCAGCGTCATTAGCTCGAGCCGGCCCAGCAGCATCGCGAACGATAGCACCCAGGTCTGGAAGTCGGTGAGTCCGGAGTAGTTGCCGGCAGGCCCGAGTTCGTTCAGGCCGGGGCCCATGTTGTTGATGCAGGCGATGACCGCGCTGAAGGCGGTCACGATCTCGACCCCGGTGGCCGAGAGCACCATGGTCATCAGGATGACGCTCGAACCGTACACCAGCATGAACGCGAGCACGGCGAAGATGATGTTGTTCTCGACGACCTGGCCGCCGAGCTGCACCGGGACGATCGCGCGAGGATGCACGATGCGCACCATCTCGCGCAGCGCCTGTTTCGCCATCAGCAGCGCCCGGATCATCTTGATCCCAGCGCCGGTCGATCCCGAGCAGCTGACGAATGAGCAGAGAATCAGCATCCACATGGAGGCGAAGATCGGCCACAGGTTGTAGTCGGTGTTGGCGTAGCCGGTGGTGGTCGCGATCGAGATCACGTTGAACGCCGCGAAGCGAATCGCGCTGGTGAAATCCGGATACGCGCCGTGCAGCCAGAGAAACAGCGCGATGCCGAGTACGCTGACCGCGAGCACCGCCAGATAGGGCCGGATTTCCGGGTCGCGCCGGTAGGCCAGCGGAGATCCGCTGCGCAACGCTATGAAGTGCGTCGCGAAGTTCATCCCCGCGATCAGCATGAACACGATCGCCACGAGCTCGATCGCGGGGGAATCCCAAAAGGCGAAGCTAGCATCGTGCGAGGAGTAGCCACCGAGCGACATGGTGCTGAAGCCGTGCATCAGCGCGTCGATCCAGGACATGCCTGCCGCCCTATAGCAGATCACGCAGACCACGGTGATCCCCGCATAGACGGTCCACAGGCCCTTTGCCGTTTCGGTGATGCGTGGCGTCAGCTTCACGTCTTTCATCGGCCCGGGCGTTTCGGCACGGAAGACCTGGCTTCCGCCGACGCCAAGCAGCGGCAGAATCGCAACCGCGAGCACGATGATGCCCATTCCTCCCATCCACTGCAGCTGGCAACGCCACAGGTTGATCGAGGGCGGCAGCTGGTCGAGTCGCGTCAGCACCGTCGCGCCAGTGGTCGTCAGGCCCGAGACGCATTCGAAATAGGCGTCGGTGAACGACAGCCCCGGCAGAAAGAACATGAGTGGAAGCGCAGCGAGCGCCGGCAGCCCGGCCCAGCCGAGCGCGACCAGCAGGAAGCCGTCGCGGATTTGCAGCTCGCGACGCTGTCCCCGCGTGACGAAGCGCAGCAGCGCGCCGGTGGCCGCGGTAAGCACGATCGCGGCGCCGTAATCCAGCAGCGCCGCATCCTCCAGCAGCGTCGATGCCCCCAGCGGCAACGCCATCGCCAGGGCAAACACGAGGATGACGACGCCCAGGACATTGAAGACCGCGAGCGGCTGCAGCATGGGCGTGCGGCGGCAGGCTACAGGAAGCGCGCGCCGACCTGGAACAGGCGCTCTACCCGGGGAACCAGCTTCTTGTCGGACACGAACACAATGACGTGGTCTTCGGCGCGGATCTCGGTGTCATGATGACCCATCAGCACGCGATCGCCGCGCACCACCGCGCCGATACGCGCCCCGGGTGGCAGTTCGATCTCCTCGATCCGCCTTCCGGTGATTTGGCTGGATTCGCGGTCGCCGTGCACAACCGCTTCGAGCGCTTCCGCCGCGCCCCGTCGCAGGCTGTGCACGGCCACCACATCCCCGAGGCGCACGTGCGCGAGCAGCCGGCCGATCGTTGCCTGCGCAGGCGAAATCGCAACATCGATCTGCGCTCCCTGCACGAGGTCGACGTAGCTTCTTCGGTTGATCAGCGAGACGACTCGCCGGGCGCCCATCCGCTTGGCGAGCAGCGAGCTCATGATGTTGTTCTCGTCGTCGTTGGTGACGGCGATGAACAGATCCATCTCGCCGATGTTCTCTTCTTCGAGCAGCTCCTCGTCGGTCGCGTCACCGTTCAGCACGAGTGCGCCTTGCAGGACGTTCGCCAGAATGTCGCAGCGGCGCTTGTTGTGCTCGATCACTCTCACCGAGTACTCGCGGGAAAGCGCACGCCCGAGGCGCTGGCCGATATTGCCGCCGCCGGCGATCATCACGCGCTTCACCGGGCGGTCCATCCTCCGCAACTCCGTCATCACGCGCCGGATGTCTCGCGTTGCGGCGAGGCAGAAAACTTCGTCGCCCGCTTCGATGATGGTGTCTCCATCGGGGGTCACGGCGGTGTCCTTGCGGAAGATGGCGACGATCCGCGCGTCGATGTTCGGCAGGTGCCGCGGCAGCTCGCGGATCGGGTGGCCTACGAGCGGCCCTCCGGCATACGCTCGCACGGCGACCAGGCTCACCTTGCCGCTGGCGAAATCGAGCACTTGCAGTGCCTCGGGAAACTCGACCAGTTTGACGATGTAGTCCGTGAGCACTTGCTCGGGACAGATCATCACGTCCACATCGAAGCCGTCCGGCCCGAGCACTTTGGGATCATTCAGAAAATCGGTCGCCCGCACGCGGGCGATCCGCCGCGGCACATTGAAGAGCCGGCTTGCGATCCTGCAGGCCACCAGGTTCGTCTCGTCGCTTTGCGTGACCGCCACCAGCAGATCCGCGTCCTCGATGCCGGCGGCGATCAGTACCGAGGGATGCGAGGCGCTCCCGGTGACGGTGCGCAGATCGAGCCGGTCCTGCAGCGCTTGCAGCCGTGCCGGATCGATATCGACCACGGTAATGTCGTCCTGCTCGGAAACCAGGCTTTCCGCCACCGAGGCGCCCACCTGCCCTGCGCCGAGGATCACGATCTTCATCGACCGACCCTTGCTAGCAGCCCGTGCGCATCGGATCTAGCTTTCTTCCCGCCTGCCCACCGGCAATCCAAGTGCTTTGAGCTTCCGATACAAGTGCGTGCGCTCAAGGCCCGAACGCTCGGCTACGCGCGACATGCTGCCATGCTCCTGGGCGAGCAGGTGCTCGAAGTAGATCCGCTCGAAGCCTTCGCGCGCCTCGCGGTACGGGCGATCGAGCGCAAGACCGGGATGCGTTGCCGCCGGGGCGTGCGCGGCGAGCACGCGTTCAACGTCTGCAAGGCCGACCTCCTCCTCGAGCGCCGAAAGCGCGAGGTTCTTCACTACGCTTTCAAGCTCGGCAAGGTTGCCCGGCCAGGAGTGGTAGCGAAGCGCGTTCAGCGCGGCGCTGCTCAGGCGACGCGCTGGCGAGGCGCGCGATTCTACGACGCGCGCGAGCATCAGCGTGGCAAGATCGGGCACGTCCTCGGCGAAGTCGCGCAACGCCGGGAGCCGCACCATCAGTTCGGCGAGCCTCGCAACCAGCTCGCCGTCGAACGCGAGCTTCTCGATCAGCGCTTTCGGTTCAAGCGACGAGAAACAGACGACGCGCACCTTGTGCCGGTCGGCACGGGCAACGACAAATTCAAGGCCCCTTTGCTCGGCGCGCGCAAGACGCGTCAGGTCCGGCACGAACAGGATTCCTCCGGCGGCACGGGCAAGCAGGTCGGAGGACGCTTCGACGAGCTGCGCGTCCTCCGCGAGGAACGGCGCTGCCGGCGCGGCGAGGAGCCGGGCAAAAAGCTCCGGCTGCATGCCGCGTTCCCCCCTCAGCATCAGATGCGCACTGGCATGCGCAAGCTGTGCCAGGCGCTTGCGCAGGTCGGCGAGCGCGGGCGAGCGACCGGTGGTGGCGAGCGAGAGCTGCGGCGCCGCGGCATGCTCCTGATTGCGCAAGGCGCGTTTCACGGTAGAGAGCAGCCGCTGCAGCGCGATCGGCTTCTCCAGGTAATCGAGCGCACCGACCTTGGTCGCCTCGACTGCCGTTTCGATGGTGCCGTGGCCCGACATCATCACCACCGGCATCGTCAATTGCCCGCTGGCGGCCCATTCCTTGAGCAGCGTGATGCCGTCGGCATCCGGCATCCAGATATCGAGCAGCACGAGGTCGGGCCGCTGTCGCTCGCGCAACCGGCGCGCGGATTCCGCGTTTTCCGCAAGCAGCACCTGGTGGCCTTCCTCGGTGAGGATTTCCGAGAGCAGCTCGCGGATGCCCACTTCATCGTCCACGATCATGATCTGCGACATCGATGCTTCCTATGCAGCTTTTGCCAGCGGCAGCAGCACGCTGACCGATGCGCCGCGCGCCGGGTGGCTCTCGATCGAAATCGAGCCGCGATGCTCGTCGACAATTTTCTTCACGATCGCCAGACCCAGCCCGGTGCCGCGCGGCTTGGTCGTCACATACGGCTCGAAGATTCGCGTCATCAGCTCCTCGGGAAAGCCATCGCCATTGTCCGACACCGACAGCCGCACTTTGTCGGCCGCGCGCTCGGTGCGCACCTCGATCGACGGCGGGCGACCGCCTGCGCGGCGCTGCAGCAGCGCGTCCTGCGCGTTCTGCAGCAGGTTGTGCAGCACCTGCCGGATCTGCGGAGCATCGGCCCAGATCGGCGGCAGCGAAGAAGCAAGCGAGGCCTCGATCGGCACTTCCGAATGCTCGTAGAGCGCCAGCACTTCGCGTACCAGCGCGTTCAGATCCATGCGCCCCGGCAATGGCGCAGGCAGCCGCGCATAGTCGCGAAAGGCATCGGCCATCGCCTTCAGCGCCGCGACCTGGTTGACGATCGTTTGCGTGCCGCGGCGTAGCGCGTCGGCGTCTTCGGGAGAAAGCTTGCCGGCCAGCTTCGATTCGAGCCGCTCAGCGGAAAGCTGGATCGGGGTGAGCGGGTTCTTGATCTCGTGAGCGAGGCGGCGGGCGACCTCCGCCCATGCCGTCGCGCGCTGCGCGTGAATGAGCTGCGTGATGTCGTCGAACACGACTACGGTGCCGCCCGCGGATGGCAGCGCTGCACCGCGCGCGAGGAGCGTCTTTCCGGTGCCCTTCAGCTCCAGTTCGACCTGCCACGTGCTATCGCCCTCTGCCGGCAATTGCGCCTGCACCGCCCCGGCGAACGACTGCAGCGCCTGCGGCCACTCTGGCAGTCGCAGCCCGATGCAGCGCTCGAGGTCGGCGCCAAGAATCCGTTGCGCGCCGGGGTTTGCGATGGAAAGCGCCTGGGCCGTATCGAGCACCAGCACGCCGGCCGTAAGGTTCGCAAGAATGTTCTCGAGCCGCTCTTTGGCCGTCTCGAGCGCCGCGCGGTTTCCCTCCACCACGCGGCGGGCATCATCGAGCTGCCGCGTCATGGAGTTGAACGATTCGGTGAGGACGCCAAGCTCGTCCCGGCTGGTGACCGGCGTCTGGCGGCTGAAGTCGCCGCGCGCCACAGCTTGTGTCGCCTGGGCGAGGCTCGCCAGCGGCTCGGACAGCCGGCGTGCAAGGATCACGGCAAGGGCGATCGCGACGAACAGCGTCATGGCAAGCGCAAGCGTCAACGTGACGATGTAGATCCGCTTCAACTCCTCCCGCGAAAGCGCAAGTTCCCGGTAGTCGCGGTACGCTGCTTCGACCGCCTCGACGCTGTTGCCGAACAGTTCCGGCACCGTTTGGCGCAACTGCAGGAACCGGGGCTCATCGGCAAGCGTCGTCCCGCCGACCGGCACCACCACCCGTAACGCGAGAGGCCGGCCGGCGGGCGCATCGACGGTCGCATAGCCACGCCCTCCGCGCGCCTGCCGCAGCGCCTGTGGCGAGGGCAACTCGGGGACCAGGCGCGACATGTCTGCGCTTGCGCTGCCAAGGACCCTGCCACCCTGGCCAACCAGAACCGCCTCCTGCGCACCGGCCTGCTCGCGCAGGCGGTTCAGCAGCACCACCTGCTGCGAAGGAGCACGGTCCGCCAGCTCGCGGGCGATCGCCCGGCTCTTCGCCTGCAGCTCCTCTAGCATCTGGTCGATCGAGGACTGCCCGAGGAACTTCGCGCCTTCGAGCGCAGCGTCTACCTTGACGTCGAACCACGATTCAATGCTGCGCGCCAGAAACTGCACCGAGACGAGATAGACCAGCGTGCCCGGCGCCAGCGCCATCAGTGCGAGCATCACCAGCAGGCGCAACCTCAACCGGGAGCCGAACTCTCGCTTGCGGTACCGTCGCACCATCATCGCGAGCTGCCAAACAGCGAGAGCGGCGAGCAGCACGGCAAGCGCCGCGTTCAATCCGATCAGCAACGGATAGTGGCGGGCAAAAAGCGCCGTATTCGCGCTTGCCGTAGCGAGCAGGAAGAGCAGCACGCCGCCCAGCGCCGCACCAATCAGCAGCAGCGTTCTCATTTCGACTCGGCCTCCGGCGCTTCGCGGGTGTCGGCAGGCATTGCGGAGGGACGAAATACAAACCGCCTCCAGGGCGATTCCAGGCTCAAATCGCGACTGGTGAGCGCGCTCAGCTGGAACGGCTTCGGCAGCAGAGCGGTATCCAGCCGCATGCGCACCGCGGCCTCGTAGTTGGCGTCAACAAGGGCAACCGAACGGTCCGTCACCTGCCAGTTGCGCACCCGCCGCAATACATGCAGTGCATCCTCGAGCGTCATGAATTGCTGCTGTAGCAATCCGGTCGAGAGCCGATACTGGCGCGACAGCGCGTGGTACGAAAGGCGCAACTGCATCCGCTTGGCGACGGCCTTGTCATCGAACCACCACCAGCGCGGCCGCGTGAGCTCGAACTCGGTGACGAAGTAGAGCGGCACCCCATTGGCAACCATCTCGGCGAGCCGGGGCGGCAGCTCGAACGCGAAGTCTGCATTCAGCGCCAGACCCTCGTCCTGCGGCACCAATTGCGCGCTGCGCACCTCGATTTCTTGTGCCTGGGCGGCGATTGCGGCCACGCAGAACACTGCTGCCAGCGCAGCCTTCAGGAAAGCGGCCCCTCGCATCGCACTTCCGCGTCAGTGTTTCTTTTCTAGCAGCGCAAAGTAAAAGCCGTCATGCTCGGCGCCGGGCAGGAGCTGCCCGGGCGCCGCAAGTCGCCGCGCGGACGCAGTTCGTTCGACGAAGGCCGTGACGACGGCTTCGTTCTCCTCGTCGAAGACCGAGCAGGTGACATACAGCAATTTACCACCCGGGATCAGCACCCGCCAAAGCGCATCCAGAATGCGCGCCTGGCGCGCTGCGAAGGCCGCAAGATCCGCTTCGCGGCGCAGCCATTTGATATCCGGATGGCGGCGTACGATTCCCGATCCGGTGCACGGCACGTCGGCGAGCACGCGGTCATACATCTCGCCGCGCCACCAGCCTTGCAGGTCGCAGCAATCGGCGACCCGCACTTGCGCGGCGAGGCCGAGACGACGCAGATTGGACGTTAGGGCCTCCGCACGCGAAACCTCCAGCTCCAGCGCCGTCAGTTCGACGCTCGCCGTCTCGAGAATGTGGGCGGCTTTCCCGCCCGGCGCCGCGCATGCATCGAGCACTTGCAAGCCGGGTCGAAGCTCGAGCAAGCCGGCGGTGCGCTGGGCGCCAGCGTCCTGCACGGAAACATCGCCATCACGAAATCCGGGCAGACGCTGGACGGCAACCGGTTGTTCCAGCAGCAGCGCTCCGCCAGCAAGGACTCGGGCGCGGATGCCGTCCATCGCCAATCGCTCGACATACGCTTGCGCCGTTGAACGCCTTGCGTTTGCCCGCAGCGCCATCGGCGCACGGCCGTTTCCCGACGAGAGGATGCGCTCCCAGTCATCGGGATAGTCCGCGCGCAGGCGCTCGATCCACCACGCCGGATGCTGGTGACGCGCGACCGGCTCGCGCGCCAGTTGCGCTTCGACCCTGGCACTTGCACGTACGCGCTCGCGCAGCAGCGCATTCACGTATCCGGCTGCGTGGCCATCGCCCAGCATGTTGCAGGCGCGCACCGCCTGATCGACCACCGTATGCTCGCCGTACCGCTTCGATTCCAGCGCATACAACGCGCACCACAGCAGCGCCTCGACTCGCGGGGTCGGCCGCCCGCGCCGGGAAAGAATGCGGATTGTTTCCTGCATTCGCCCGTAGCGCCGCAGCGTGCCAAAACACAGATCGGTGACCGCCGGACGCAGCCTGCCGCTGTCGGTCGATTCGAGGTCGAGTACCGGCGGAAGGCTTCGTCCTGCGGCAACCCGGGCGACCAGCCGTGCGGCTTCTCGCAGAGAATCAGCCAGCGGATGCAAACCGCTCGCCCGGAGAAAGCCGAAATCCGCGCAGGAACTCCTCGGCGTGCATGCGGCGGCTTCCGGCTCGCTGCAATTCCAGAATGTTCAGCGCGCCCTCGCAGCAAGCGACGCGGATGCCTTCCCGATCGGCGCTCAATACCTCGCCAGGCTCGCCGGATCCTTCAACTTCCGCGGCGCCCCAAACCTTGCAGCGCACGCCGCGCACCCACGTCTGGGCGCCAGGGCGAGGACGGAAAGCGCGCACTTGGCGCTCGGCCTGCTGCGCCGGTTTCGACCAGTCAAGCGTGGTTTCGCCCTCGGAGATCTTTCGTGCGTAGGTGACACCGCTTTGCGGCTGATCACGGGCTTGCGCGCGGCCTGCTGCGCACTCTTCGAGCACCTGCAGAAGAAGCTCGGCGCCGAGATCCGCCAGTCGGTCATGGAGCGAGCCGCAGTCGTCGTCCTCTGCAATCGGGACGCCATGCTGCGCGAGGATGGGCCCGGTGTCGAGCCCTTCGTCCATGCGAATGATCGTAACCCCGGTCTCACGATCGCCGGCAAGAAGCGCGCGCTGGATCGGCGCGGCCCCCCGCCAGCGCGGCAGCAAGGAAGCGTGCACGTTCAGCGCGCCGTAGCTCGGCAGATCAAGAACGGCACGCGGAACGATGAGGCCATATGCCGCCGTCACGATGGCCTCGGCGCCGCTCACCTCGAGTCGCTGGCGGCTTTCCGTATCCCTGAGGGAATGCGGCTGAAACACCGCCAGGCGCCGCGCAAGGGCGAGCTCTTTGACCGGCCCGGCTTGCGGTTTGAGGCCACGCCCTCTCGGACGATCCGGCTGCGTGAGAACGAGCACGATCTCATGCCTCGCCTCCAACAATCTGGACAGCACCTGCGCTGCAAATTCGGGAGTGCCGGCGAAGACGATGCGCATCGAACCCAGGGGCAGGCCGCGCGCCGGGCGAGGCAGCCCTTCAGGCGCTGCGACGCAATTGCTTGGAGAGCTTGACGCGAATGCGCTGCTGCTTAAGCGTCGAGAGGTACTCGACGAACACCTTGCCGCGCAGGTGATCCATCTCGTGCTGAATGCAGACAGCCAGCAGACCTTGCGCTTCCATCGTGAGCGCGTTGCCGTTCGGGTCGTAGGCGCGCACGCGAATTCGCTCGGCGCGCTCCACCGTGTCGTAGATCCCCGGAACCGAGAGACAGCCCTCCTCGATGTCGGAGATTCCCCAACGTTCGACGACTTCGGGGTTAACGAGCGAGACCAGCGAATCCCGCCGTTCTGATACGTCGACGACGATTACCTGCTTGTGCACGTCCACCTGGGTGGCCGAAAGGCCGATTCCCGGCGCGGCGTACATCGTCTCCGCCATGTCGCGCACGAGCGCCTTCAGTGAGGCATCGAAGACCGTAACCGGGGCGGCCGTCTTATGGAGGCGCGCATCCGGATACCGGAGGATACTCAGAATTGCCATGAACTAGTCAAATCAGTTGCAGATTGAATCAATTAGATGCAGTATCTCAGGCAGCGCCTAAGCTGCCTGCAGTTTATGCTACATTTGCGGGCAAGAAAACGGGAGGCCGACCTGACCCAGTCGGAAAAAAACATCACCATCCAAGGGGACCGCAATGCGCAATAGACAGCGTAAGTCTATCACAACGCTCGTTTTTGTATTGTGCGGCCTCCTCGCGCCAGGGGCGTTCGCTCAAGCGCCAAGGGCTCCGACCCCAGCCAAGCCAACGACCGCGCTTGCACTCAAGCCGGCCGCCCCGGACCGCTATGTCGTCGTTCCGGGCGACACACTGTGGGGGATCGCCGAGCGCTTTACCGATTCCCCGTGGCGGTGGCCCGAGTTGTGGAACATGAACCGGGAGCAGATCCGCAACCCTCACCGGATCTACCCTGGGGACGTCATCGTCATTGACCGCTCGCGCGGACGGTTGGCGCTTGCAGGGACAACCAAGCTCGCCCCGAAGGTTCGCGAAGAGTCGCTGGGTACCGAAGCAATTCCGAGCATTGCGCCGAACATCATTGAGCCGTTCCTTACCCGGCCCTTGGTCGTAGAGCCCGATGGCATCGACGAGGCGCCGCGAATCGTCGCTCTCGATGAGGGACGGGTGGTGGTCGGCGACGGTGGCAAGGCCTTCGTCAGCGGCATGGGCGATTCCAAGGAAGTCTCTTGGAACCTGTATCGCCGGGGAAGCGCGCTGATCGACCCGGATACCAACACTACGCTTGGATATGAAGCGATTTATCTCGGCATCGCCCGGCTGGTGAAATCCGGCGAGCCGGCCACCATCGAGCTTGCTTCGGTGACGCAAGAGATCGGCATCGGCGATCGCCTCGTGCCAGCTGGCCGTCCGGAGATCGTGCGCTACGCTCCGCGCGCGCCTGCGGGAGAGGTTCAGGGCAGAGTAATGTCGATCTACGGCGGTCTAGGAACGGTCGGCGAGGCGGGGCGGCACTCGATCATTACGCTGAATCGCGGCAGGGCCGACGGGCTGGAACTGGGACACGTCCTCGCGCTTCATCGTCACCGCGGTGTCGTAATCGACCGCACGGGGCCGAAGGGCACTCGTGAAACGGTGCAGCTTCCGGACGAGCGCTATGGCCTCGCATTCGTATTTCGGGTGTTCGATCGAGTTTCGTACGCGCTGGTCATGAACGTTTCTCGCCCCGTCACCGCCCGGGACCTCGTTCGCACACCTTGATCGACCCCTGCGGGCCGGTGGCGCTCGCCTGCCCGCTTCGTCCCGGCGGTTAGCCAGCGCTCAACCATGAGCGCCGACCACGGCCTTGCCAGCTGGCTGCGGCTTTGTCTTGCTCCGGGCATCGGCTCCGCCCGGCTGCGCGAAGTGCTCGCCAAGTTTGGCTTACCCGAAGCGGTACTCGGCGCCGGCCGCCAGCGGCTCTCACAGTACCTGCCCGAGTCCGCAATCGACGCATTGTTCTCAGACCTGGTGGTTCAGCGGGTGGAGGTGGCCCTGCGCTGGGCTCGCGAGCCGAACCGCAGGCTCTTGACGCTCGATCAGCCGTCCTACCCCCGAGCCTTGCTCGAGACAGCCGATCCGCCGGCGCTGCTTTACTGCGCAGGCCGGACGGAACTGCTTGAGCGGGCATCTCTCGCGATTGTGGGCAGTCGAAACGCGACGCCGCAGGGGGTGCGGGATGCACACTCGTTTGCGCGCTCGCTGAGCGATGCCGGATTCACCATTGTGTCCGGGCTTGCGCTGGGGATTGATGCGGCTGCTCACCAGGGGGGGCTTTCGGGCAGCAGCTCGACCATCGCGGTTCTCGGCACCGGCGTAGACGTGATCTATCCGCCCGGAAATGCTTCGCTTGCCAAGGAGATCGAGGAGAACGGGTTGCTTCTGTCCGAGTTTCCCCTCGGTACCCCACCCGCACGTCAAAACTTCCCGCGCAGAAATCGCATCATCAGCGGCCTCGGACGCGGCACTCTGATCGTCGAGGCAGCACTGTCCTCCGGTTCGTTGATCACCGCGCGGGCCGCACTCGAACAGGGTCGCGAAGTCTTCGCAATTCCGGGATCGATTCACTCTCCGCTCTCTAAGGGCAGCCATAGCCTGATCAAAGCGGGGGCGAAGCTGGTGGAATCGGCGGAGGATGTACTGAGCGAGCTTGCCCCAGCCATGGCGCGAGAGCGCAGGCCTTCAGCTACTGCAGGTTCTGCGCTCCCGCACGCCTCGAACGAGATGTTGCTTGATCACATCGGCACCGACCCGATCGACATTGACTCGCTCTCGGCCCGTTGCGGGTTGCCGGCGCAGCAAGTCAGCGCAGAGTTGCTGCGGCTGGAACTCGAGGGGCGGGTGGCCGCGCTTCCGGGAGGGTTGTACCAGCGGTTGCATTAGCACCCGGCGTCGTGCGGGTTGTCCCGCCCTGGGCTTTGCGAGTATCCTCTGCGGCCTTTTTGGCACCCATGGGCAAGAAACTCGTCATTGCAGAAAAACCGTCGGTCGCGGCGGATATTGCGCGCGCGCTTGGCGGCATGTCGCGCAAAGCCGAGTACTTCGAGAACGACGACTACATCGTTTCGTCCGCGGTCGGTCACCTGCTCGAACTGGTGGTACCGGAAGATTTCGACGTCAAGAAGGGCAAGTGGACGTTCAAGCATCTGCCGGTCATCCCGCCGCACTTCGAGCTCTCGCCCATCGAGCGCAGCGCGAAGCGCCTGCAGGTTCTGCTGAAGCTGATGCGCCGCAAGGACGTCTCGAGCTTCGTGAACGCGTGCGATGCGGGCCGTGAAGGGGAGCTCATCTTCCGCTATCTGGTGCAGCATTCGGGCGCAACGAAGCCGATCGAGCGTCTGTGGCTGCAGTCGATGACGGCGCCGGCAATCCGCGAAGGCTTCCAGCGCCTGCGTCCAGACCAGGAACTGATGCCGCTCGCTGATGCGGCGAGATGCCGTTCGGAAGCCGATTGGCTGGTCGGCATCAACGGTACGCGCGCAATGACGGCCTTCAATTCCAAGGAGGGCGGGTTCTACCTGACGACGGTGGGACGGGTGCAGACGCCGACCCTCGCCATCCTGATCGAGCGCGAAGAGCGAATCCGCGCGTTCGTTGCCCGCGACTACTGGGAAGTGCACGCGGTGTTCGGCGCAAAGGCTGGCGATTACGCCGGGCGCTGGTTCGACCCGGGCTTCAGCAAGGAGGAGGATGCCGAGCGGCGCCCCGAGCGGATCTGGCAGGCGGCCGATGCGGAGCGCATCGTCGCCGCCTGTACGGGCAAGAAGGGCACCGTCAGCGAAGAGACCAAGCCGGCCACGCAGATTTCGCCGCCGCTATTCGATCTGACGAGCCTGCAAAGAGAAGCCAACGGCCGCTTCGGGTTCTCGGCGAAGAGCACACTGGCGCTTGCACAGGCGCTATACGAACGGCACAAGGTGCTCACGTACCCAAGGACCGATTCGCGCGCGCTGCCCGAGGATTACCTCGGCACCGTAAAGAAGACGATGGAGGCCCTTTCTTCGCCTGAGGCGTACGGTGCGTTTGCCAAGCGCATCCTGAAGGGCGGATGGGTCAAGCCCAACCGGCGCATCTTCGACGACACCAAGATTTCTGACCACTTCGCCATCATTCCGACGCTGCAGACGCCCGGCAACCTGAGCGAAGCGGAGCAGAAGTTGTATGACCTGGTGGTCCGCCGGTTTCTCGCCGTGTTCTATCCGGCGGCGCAATATCTCCAGACGACGCGGATCACCACGGTCCTCGAGCATCAGTTTCGTACCGAGGGGCGCGTACTTGTCGATCCGGGCTGGCTGGCGGTGTATGGGCGCTCAGCAGAGGAATCAAGCGCGAGTCTGCCGCCGATCACATCCGGCGAGAGCGTGGCGGTGCGCGAGATCGAGGCCCGCGCGGAGCATACGAAGCCGCCTGCGCGCTACACAGAGGCGACGCTGCTTTCTGCAATGGAGGGTGCAGGCAAGCTGGTGGAGGATGACGACCTGCGCGCCGCCATGGGAAGCAAGGGGCTCGGTACGCCGGCGACCCGTGCAGCGATCATCGAAGGACTGCTCAAGGAAGAGTACATTCACCGGGAAGGCCGCGAGCTGGTCCCCACGCCAAAGGCGTTCTCCCTTCTTTTTGCGCTGCACATGCTCGGGATCGTCGAGCTCGCTTCTCCCGAACTCACTGGCGAGTGGGAACACAAGCTGAAATTGATCGAGCGCGGTGAACTCACGCGCGCGAAATTCATGCAGGAGATCCGCGAACTGGTCAAGAACGTCGTCGCGGTCATCAAGAACGGCGAGATCCCGGATGTCGTATATGCCACCGTCCCGGCGCCGTGTCCCCGCTGCGGCGGGAAATTGCAGGAGAACTACCGCAAGTTCCAATGCCAGCAGTGCGACTTCTCGCTTTGGAAGGTGATCTCCGGCAGGGAATGGAGCCCCGACGAGGTCGCCGAGCTAGTGACCAAGCGCTTCGTGGGACCGCTTACCGGCTTTCGCAGCCGCATCGGCAAGCCGTTCGCGGCGGCAATACGGCTGAACGAGGAACTGCGCACCGAGTTCGACTTCGGCCAGCCGCGCGAAGGGGAGGCGGCAGATGCGGCGCCGGATTTCACCGGCCAGGAAAGCCTCGGTAGCTGTCCGAAATGCAGCGCCCGCGTTTTCGAGCATGGTGTCGCGTACGTATGCGAAAAGGCCACCGGACCATCGCCGTCGTGCGATTTCCGGTCGGGAAAAATCATCCTGCAGCAGCCAGTCGAGCGAGCGCAGATGCAAAAGCTGCTTGCAACTGGCAAGACCGATCTGTTTACGCGGTTCATCTCGCGCAAAGGGCGTCCGTTCAAGGCCTATCTCGTGAAGACGGCGGACGGAAAAGTAGGATTCGAGTTCGTCGCGCGGCCAAAGCGGCCGGCGGCAGGCGAGGCTGCACCCGCTTCGGCGCAGCCTGCCAAGGCCGAAGTGCGTCCGGTGAAGCGCGCGCGGACTGCGCAGAAGCGCAGAAGCGCCTAGATATCCAGGTTGCGAGCGCCGAGCGCGTTCGATTCGATGAACGCCCGCCGCGGCTCGACTTCATCTCCCATCAGCTTGGTAAAAATCTCATCCGCCGCGATGCCATCCTCGATCTGTACTCGCAACAGGCGGCGCGCCGCGGGATCCATCGTGGTTTGCCAAAGCTGTCCCGGATTCATCTCGCCCAAGCCCTTGTAGCGCTGAAGGCTTACGGATTTCTGCACTTCCGCGAGCAGCCATTGCATGGCTTCGCCGAAGTCGTTGATCGGCTGCTGACGATCGCCACGCTGTACCAGCGCCCCCGGCCCCACCAACCCGCGCAGCATCTGCGCCGCCGATCGAATCTGCGCGTAGTCGCCCGAATGCACGAACTCCTGGTCGATCGTCGCAATGCGTACGTTTCCATGCTTGGTCTGCTCTACGCGCACCTGATAACGCTCGGTCTTCGGATCGAAGCCCGCCGTCACACGGGCCTGGCGGCCGAGCGCGCCCGCGAGTTCCGCAGCCGAGGCCTCGGCGAGGTCCCGGCGCGAGAGATCAATCTGCACGCCGCGCAACAGGGCCTCCAGCACCTCGCGCTCGATCCAGCGCCCGACTCGTTCGATTACCGCTTGCGTCACCAGGTACGTCTTGGCCAGTTCCGCGAGCGCGTCGCCGCGAATCGCTTCGCGCTGAGCACCCGGCACGAGCGCCGCATCCACCAGGGCGAGGCGCAGCATGTGCTCGTTCAACTCGTGATCGTCCTTCAGGTAACGTTCCTCCCGGCCGAGCTTCGCCTTGTAGAGCGGCGGTTGCGCGATGTAGATATGGCCGCGTTCGACGAGCTCCGGCATCTGGCGGTAGAAGAACGTCAGCAGCAGCGTGCGGATGTGCGAGCCGTCGACGTCGGCATCCGTCATGATGATGATCCGGTGATAGCGAAGCTTTTCCGGGTTGTACTCCTCCTTGCCGATTCCGCATCCGAGTGCCGTGATCAGCGTTGCGATTTCCGCTGAGGCGAGCAGCTTGTCGAAGCGCGCCTTCTCGACGTTCAGGATCTTTCCCTTCAGCGGCAGGATCGCCTGGAAGCGCCGATCGCGACCCTGCTTGGCGGAGCCGCCGGCGGAATCCCCCTCGACCAGGTAGAGCTCGCACTTCGCCGGATCGCGCTCCTGGCAGTCCGCGAGCTTGCCGGGCAGCCCGTGACCCTCGAGGACCCCCTTGCGTCGGGTCATCTCGCGCGCCTTGCGCGCCGCTTCCCTGGCGCGCGCCGCGTCGACGATCTTGGCGGTGATCACCCGTGCGTCCTGCGGCCGCTCTTCGAGGTACTGGCGCAGCTTCTCGCCGACGATCTCCTCCACTACCGGGCGCACCTCCGAGGACACCAGCTTTTCCTTGGTCTGCGAGGAAAATTTCGGCTCCGGCACCTTGACCGATAGCACGCAAGCGAGGCCTTCGCGCATGTCATCGCCGGTCGTCTCCACCCGGGCCTTCTTCGCCTGCTCGATCTCCTCGATGTACTTGTTCAGCACGCGCGTCATGGCCGCGCGCAGTCCGGTCAGGTGGGTGCCCCCATCCTTTTGCGGAATGTTGTTGGCGAAGCAAAGGACGCTTTCCTGGTAGGAATCGTTCCATTGCATCGCCACCTCGACGTTGATCCCGTCCTTGTCCCCGCTCCCGTAGAACACCGTCGGATGCAGCACGGTCTTCGAGCGGTTCATGTACTCAACGAACGCCTTGATGCCGCCGGAGAACGCGAAGGCCTCTTCCTTGCCGGTGCGCTGATCCACCAGCACGATGCGTACGCCGTTGTTGAGGAACGAAAGCTCACGCAAGCGCCGCGCGAAGATGTCGTAGTGATAGTCGACGGTGCCGAATACCTGCCGTGACGCGAGGAAATGCACCTCCGTACCGCGCTTCTCGGTGAGCCCGGTGACGCGCAGCGGCGCAGTCGGCACTCCATCGGCGAATTCCATCTGGTGCACCTTGCCATCGCGCCAGATCGTGAGCCTCAGCCAGCTGGAGAGCGCGTTCACCACGGAAACGCCTACGCCGTGCAGACCTCCGGAGACCTTGTAGGTGTTCGAATCGAACTTGCCGCCGGCGTGCAGTTCGGTCATGACGATCTCAGCGGCGGAGCGCTTCTGCTCGTCGTCGTCCTTGATGCCCGTCGGGATGCCGCGGCCATTGTCCAGCACCGAGACCGAGTTGTCGGTGTGGATGGTGACGACGATCTCGTCACAGTAGCCGGCGAGCGCCTCGTCGACCGCGTTGTCGACCACCTCGAACACCATGTGGTGCAGTCCGGTTCCATCGGCCGTATCGCCGATGTACATCCCAGGACGCTTGCGCACCGCATCGAGACCCTTCAGGACCTGGATGGAGTCGCTGTCGTAGTCGTTCGGCTCGCGCGGTTGATGGTCGATGTCCTGCATGGTGCTCCTTTGAGTGCCTCAGATTCGCATCGGCATGACGACGTACTTGAAGTCCGGCTCCGAAGGCAATGTGATGAGCGCGCTCGAAGCGGCGTCGCCGAAGCTGCACTGAAGCTCGCTCCCCGCCACGTTGTTCAGCACGTCGAGCAGGTAGTTGACGTTGAAGCCGATGTCGAGCGCATCCCCCGGATACTGGATTTCCAGCGTCTCCTCTGCTTCCTCCTGCTCGGCATTCGACGTCACGATCTTCAGGCTCTCCGCGGAGAGCACCCAGCGCACGCCGCGGAACTTCTCGTTCGAGAGAATCGCCGCCCGCAGCAGGGCCTGGCGCAGCGACTCGCGCTGCAGCGTAATGGTGTTCTTGTGCCCGGTCGGGATGACCCGCGTGTAGTCCGGGAACTTGCCGTCCACGAGCTTCGAGACGAGCTCGATCGAGCCAAACGAGAACGCTGCCTGACTCGACGAAAGCTCGATTCGGACCTCCTCGTCTCCGTCTCCCAGCAGCTTCGCAAGCTCTATTACCGTCTTGCGAGGCACGATCACTTCCTGCCGCGGAAGGGAGCCGTTCAGCGCCACGGCTGCATAAGAGAGCCGATGCCCGTCGGTCGCAACCAGCCGCAGCTGCCCTGCATCGACGACCATCAGCAGGCCATTCAAGTAATAGCGGATGTCCTGTTGGGCCATGGCGTACTGCACCAGTCCGAGCAGGCGCTTCAGATCCTTCTGCGGCAATGCAAAGCGCACAGGCTCTCCGAGTGGCCGGGCAAGTCGCGGGAAATCCTCTGCCGGTAGCGTTTGCAGCACGAAACGGCTACGTCCGGCCTTGACCAGCATGCGCTTGTCCTGCATCTGCAGGGTGACTTCGGCGTCCTCGGGCAGCGCGCGCAAGATGTCGATCAGCTTGCGTGCTCCGACGGTAATCGCATGCGCGTCGTTCGACGCATCCAGGTCGGAACTCGCGCGAATCTGCACTTCGATGTCGGTGGCGAGGAACGACAACTTTCCTTCGCCTCGCTCCAGCAGGACGTTGGAGAGAATCGGCAGCGTGTGCCGACGCTCGATGATGCCGCTGACCGCAGAGAGCGGAGCAAGCAAAGCATCGCGTTTGGCTTTCAGCAGAATCATTTCATTCCCTCTCCCTGATACAACAAACCAATAATCAACAATAACGGCACGTGTTCGGTGCACAACGCAGAAACGTGCGAGCGAACCGGGAGTTGCGTGCTCGCATTGCGATGCAATGCCGGTGCATCGCGCTGTGGATCATTGTGAGCGCCTTGGGTCGAAGCTCGGGCGGATGGGTTTGCGCACAATTGGTGCCCGGCGTGCGCACAGGCTTTTCCACCACGCCGGGTCACCCTTTCAGTACCTGCTCGAGCAGATGGTAGTCCCGGTTCAGGGCCTGATCCTTGGTGCGAAGCATCGCGATGGTGCGGCTGGCGTGAAGCACGGTCGTGTGATCGCGATTGCCGAACGCCTCGCCAATCTCCGGAAGGCTGAGTTGCGTGAGGTCGCGCGCTAGCGCCATTGCGACTTGGCGCGGCCGCGCGACATTGCGCGTGCGCTTCTTCGAATGCATGTCGGAGAGCTTGATCTTGAAATACTCGGCGACCGTCTTCTGGATGCCGTCGACCGTGATTTGCCGGTTGGCGCTCAGGATGTCGCGCAGTGCTTCGCGCGCAAGGTCGACCGTCAGATCGCGAGAGTAAAAGCGTGCATAGGCGAGCACCTTCTTCAGCGCTCCCTCGAGCTCGCGTACATTCGATCGAACGTGCTTGGCGATGAAGAAGGCCACGTCCTCGTTCGGCACCGCGCCTTCGACTTCCGCCTTCTTGAGCAGGATCGCCACCCGCATCTCCAGCTCGGGAGGCTCGATGGCCACGGTCAACCCCCAGCCGAAACGGGAGATCAGCCGCTCCTGCATGCCGACGATTTCCTTCGGATAGGTGTCGCAGCTGATGACGATCTGACGATGCGCTTCGACCAATGCGTTGAACGCGTAAAAGAACTGCTCCTGCGTCCCATCCTTGTTCGAGAAGAACTGGATGTCGTCGATCAGCAGCAGGTCGAGCGAGTGGTAATAGCGCTTGAATTCGTCGAACGATTTCTGCTGGTACGCACGCACGACGTCCGTGACGTACTGCTCTGCGTGGGTATAGCGCACCCGCGCTTGCTCACGCATCGAGGCGACATGGTTGCCGATCGCCTGCAGAAGATGGGTCTTGCCAAGACCCACCCCGCCATAAATGAATAGAGGGTTGTAGGACAGGCCCGGGTTTTCGGCGACCTGGATTGCAGCGGCGCGGGCGAGCTGGTTCGCCTTCCCGGTGACGAAGCTGTCGAAGGTGAAATTGCGATTGAGGCGAGCGCGGTCCAGCGGTGGCGGCGAGGCGGCGGCGGGCGAGGGTGCTGGCGATGCCGATCGAACCGGGGTGGCAGCCCGTGGCGCAAGCACGAAACGCACCTCGAGCTCGCGGCCAGTCGCCTCGGCGGCGAGTCGTCCGATGCGAGCGGCAAATCGCTCGCGCACCAGATCGAGAACGAAGCGATTCGGCGCGGCGAGCACGAGCGCGTTTGAATCCGGCACGCTTTCCTCGGCAGAGAGCGGTCGGATCCACGTGTTGAATTGCTGACTCGGAAGCTCGGTTTCCAGCCGGCGCAGGCAGACGTCCCAGAGGCTTTGCATCGTTGTGGCGGTTCGTGTCCTCCGGCGCGGCTCGGACTGGCGATTTTTTCCGCCGCGGAAGGACGAAATTTTACCCGTTCCGCAGACGTCCATCCACACAACCTGACGCAGAAAAATCGAGATTTGACAATGCTCAGCGCTGCGCGCTCTAATACCGCCCTTTTTCCGGGCAGCGCCGCATGAAACGAACCTACCAGCCCTCGAAAACGCGCCGCACGCGACGCCATGGGTTTCGCGTGCGAAGCAGCACACCCGGCGGCCGGGCGGTGCTTCGCGCGAGACGCGCCAAGGGCCGCAAGCGTCTCGCCGTCTAAGCGCTCGCGCGGCGTGCTCCGCCGGTGGGGGCTTGGCGCCGACCAGCGTATTCGCCGCAGTCTTGAATTCGAGCGACTGCTTGGCGCGGGAATCCGGCGAAGTGCGTCCGGTTTCACGTTCTACCTTGAACGGCGGGCCGCAGGCGTCCCGCGGCTCGGGGTGCTGGTCTCGCGCAGACATTCGCCCAAAGCCGTGCGGCGCAATGCGCTCAAACGCAGCGTGCGGGAAGCGTTTCGGCTCGAGCAGGAGCGGCTCGGGCCGGTGGACATCCTCGTGCGGCCGCCGTACGGCGCGGTGCCGGGACGGCAGATGATCGAAACGCTGAGGCAACTTCTTGTGACGGTGGCGAAATGAATGCAGCGCTGCGCGGCCTGTTTCGCGGCTATAGAGTTTTGATCAGCCCGATGCTCGGCCCCAGCTGCCGTTTCGCGCCGAGTTGCTCCGAGTATGCGGAGCAAGCGCTCGAGACGCATGGAGCGTGGAAAGGGAGCTGGCTGGCTGTCGGCCGGCTGTGCCGGTGCGGCCCGTGGCATCCCGGCGGGTATGACCCTGTGCCAGGCGTCGCGGCCGAATCGGTGGATTTGAGTCCATGGACACCCAGCGACTGATTCTTTTTTTCGTGTTCAGCTTTTCGTTGCTGCTGCTTTGGGAAGCATGGCAGAGGGAGCATCGCCCGCAAGCACCGGCTGCCAGCGCGCCGGCACCGGCAGGGATACCGGCGCCCGCGAAGCCGGCCACACCCTCCGGCGCGGCTGCCGCGCCCGTGGCCCCAGGTGCTTCGACCGTTCCGCTCGCCGGGCCGGCGATCGGCAAGAGCGAACGGGTGCGCGTTCGCACGGATCTCCTCGTTGCCGAAATCGACACGCTTGGCGCCACGATCAAGCGGCTGGAATTGTCGCGCCACAAGGCGAGCAAAGGCGAGACGGACAATTTCGTGCTGCTGAGCGAAGCGCATCGGTTCGAAGCGCAAAGTGGGCTGGCGGGCGAATCCGGCGCCAATCACCGGGTTCTTTGGTCCACCGAGCCGGGCGAGCGAACGCTGGAAGCAGGCAAGGATTCGGTCGAAGTGCGGTTTACCGTGCGCGCCGGAACGCTCGAGGTCGCGAAGATCTATACGTTCCGGCGCGATAGTTATGTGATCGATGTCGCTCTCGAGGTCAAGAACGATGGCGCTGCCGCCGTTGCGCCGTTTGCATATTTCCAGATGACGCACGACGGCCAGCAGGAGCAGCACGGCAATTCGGTCGCAGACACGTTCGGCGCCCAGAGCTTCTTTGGCTACGCGGTGTTCACCGACGCGAAGAAATTTCAGAAGGTCGCACTGTCGGACATCGACAAAGGCAAGGCGGAGTACGTTCGGCAGTCGAAGGACGGCTGGATGGGCTTCATTCAGCACTATTTCGTTGCGGCGTGGCTTCCCCCCGCCTCCCAGGAGCGCGAGTACGTCATCGAGCGCCGCAACGACCCGGCCAACCCCGAAAAAATTCTCTATGCCGCACGCGTCATGTTGCCGATGCACGTCGCTCCCGGCGCCACCGCTCGCGTTTCCACCCCGCTCTACGCAGGCCCGCAGGAGCAGCGCCGGCTGTCGGCCGCCGCCCCCGGCCTCGACTATGCCGTGGACTATGGCTGGCTATCGATCATCGCCTGGCCGCTTTTCTGGGTGCTCGAGCAGTTCCATGCGCTGACCGGCAACTGGGGAGTTGCCATCATCCTGCTGACGATCCTGATCAAGGTGGTGTTTTTCCCCCTGTCGGCAGCGAGCTATAAGTCGATGGCCAAGATGAAGCTGATCACGCCGCGGCTGACGAAGATTCGTGAGATGTACGGGCAAGACCGCGAAAAGATGAACCGCGCCATGATGGAGCTCTACAAGACCGAGAAGATCAATCCGCTCGGGGGCTGCTTTCCGATCCTGGTGCAGATTCCGGTTTTCATTGCGTTGTACTGGGTGTTGCTCGCTGCGATCGAGTTACGGCACGCGCCCTTCATCCTGTGGATCAAGGATCTTTCCGCGCTGGATCCCTATTACGTGCTCCCGATCCTGATGACGGTCACCATGGTGATTCAGACGAAGATGAACCCCGTGCCGCCCGATCCCGTTCAGGCGCAGGTGATGAAGTTCATGCCGTACATCTTCAGCATCTTTTTCTTCTTCTTCCCGGCCGGCCTCGTTCTCTACTGGCTGGTGAACAACATCCTGTCGATCCTGCAGCAGTGGCAGATCCAGCGCATGTTCGACCGGGACAAGCCCGCGCATGCAAAGCGATGAGCCGGCCCCCGATACCATTGCGTCGGTAGCCACGCCGCCCGGCCGCGGCGGCATCGGAATCGTCCGTGTCTCGGGTACGGCGGTCAGGTCGATCGCGAAGGCCGTGCTGGGGTCCGTGCCGCGGGAGAGGCGTGCGACGAGGGCGGCGGCTCGAGACGCAAGCGGCGTCCTCCTCGATGAAGGAATCGCGCTTTACTTCGCCGCTCCTCGCTCCTACACCGGCGAAGACGTGCTCGAATTCCACGGACATGGCGGACCGGTCGTGCTGCACTCGGTGCTTGCAGCATTTGTCGATGCGGGTGCGCGGCTGGCCCAGCCTGGGGAATACACGCGGCGCGCGTTTCTCAACGGGCGGCTGGATCTCGCGCAGGCCGAGGCCGTCGCTGACCTGATCGAGGCGTCGAGCGCCGAGGCGGCGCGCTCTGCGCTGCGATCGCTCTCCGGCGAATTTTCGCGGGCAATCGAGGCGCTCGTGTCCTCGCTCACGGAGCTGAGGGCGCTTACCGAGGCGATGCTGGATTTTCCCGAGGAGGAGTTGGAGACGCTGCATCGGGACGATGCGAGCGTCAGATTGCAGCGAATTCAGGCAGATCTCTCGCGCATCCTCGCGCGCAGCAAGCAGGGAAGCCTGCTCCGCGAAGGGATTCATGTCGTGATCGCGGGCAGGCCGAACGTCGGCAAGTCCAGTCTGCTCAATCGGCTCGCCGGCGAAGATCGTGCCATCGTCACGGCAATGCCCGGCACCACCAGAGACCTGCTGCGCGAAGACATCTTGATCGAGGGTGTGCCGCTGCGCGTGGTCGATACCGCCGGGCTGCGCGACGCGGCCGACGAAGTGGAACGAATCGGCATCGAGCGGGCTTGGCAGGAGGTGGCACGCGCCGACGTGCTCGTTGCGATCTTCGAGGCGGGCGTTGACATCGGGGCGGAAGAGCATGGTTTGTTGCAGCGGTTCGAGCGAGCCGTGCCCGAAGGTGCCGCACGAGTACGCGTGCTGAACAAGATCGACCTCACTGACCGGCCGCCGGCCAGGAGCGGAATGGATATCTGGCTTTCGGCGAAGACTGGCGAGGGCATGGAACTTCTCCGCGAGGCGTTGCTCGAATCGGCAGGATGGAAGCGCAACGGCGAGTCTTCGTTTCTCGCCAGGGAACGGCATCTGCGCGCGCTCAGCCGGGCGCTGGAGCACCTCGATGCTGCCGCAAGACAATCCGCGCGCTGGGAGTTGTTCGCGGAAGAGTTGCGGCTAGCGCAGAGCGCGCTCGGCGAAATTACCGGCCAAGTGACCTCCGACGAGCTCCTCGGCAGCATCTTCGCCCGTTTCTGCATCGGGAAGTGAACCGCGTCGCTTGACGTAAGTGGCTGAAGAAAAAAAGAACTATTCGGTCCAGGCAGCGCATTTCGCGCCACCAGAGGCCCGGTTTAGAATGTGCCATCGAAAGATCGCCCGGCCCGGCGTTCGCCAGGACCGTTCCTCTCTGGGAGCATGCTTCGATGAATGAGCCGCATCAACCGTCCGCGTTCACTGCGCCGGAATGGGTACGAAACCAGAAGCTTCGCGATTGGGTGGCGTCCATCGCGAACCGCACCAAGCCTGCACGCATCGTATGGTGTGACGGAAGCCAGGCCGAGTACGACCGTCTTTGCGCCGAGCTTGTGCAAAGCGGCACGCTGTTGCGCCTGAATGAAAAGCTGCGCCCCGGAAGCTACTTGGCTCGCTCGCATCCGAGCGACGTAGCGCGGATGGAGGATCGAACGTTCATCTGCTCCGCGCGCAAGGAAGACGCCGGCCCGACCAACAACTGGATGGATCCCCGCGAAATGCGGGCGAACCTCGAGCGTTTGTTCGACGGGTGCATGCGCGGGCGCACCATGTATGTGCTGCCGTTCTCGATGGGTCCGATTGGCTCGCCGATTGCGCATATCGGGGTCGAGATCACCGACTCGGCGTACGTTGCCGTCAGCATGAAGCTGATGACGCGGATGGGCCGGGCGGTCGCAGAGCATCTCGGCTCCGACGGCACATTCGTGCCTTGCGTGCACTCGGTCGGGGCGCCGCTCGCAGCGGGAGAGAAGGACGTTCCCTGGCCGTGCAATGAAACGGAAAAATGGATCGTGCATTTTCCGGAAGCGCGTGAAATCTGGTCCTACGGATCTGGCTATGGCGGCAATGCGTTGCTGGGAAAGAAGTGCCTGGCCTTGCGCATCGCCTCCGTCATGGCGCGCGACGAAGGATGGCTTGCCGAGCACATGCTGATTCTCGGCGTGGAATCGCCGCAGAAGGAAAAGCATTACATCGCAGCGGCTTTTCCGAGCGCCTGCGGCAAGACGAACTTCGCGATGATGATTCCTCCGGCGAGCTTTCCAGGCTGGAAGGTCACCACCATCGGCGAAGACATCGCGTGGATCAAACCGGGACCGGACGGACGCTTGCGAGCGATCAACCCCGAGGCGGGGCTGTTCGGCGTCGCGCCAGGGACGTCAATGGCGACCAATCCGAACGCGATGCGCATGCTGCAA
>DASUMM010000279.1:0-3400 GCA_036277655.1 Burkholderiales bacterium
GATATTGCGCCAAAGCCGCCACCGCCTTCGCGCAGTTCTGCAGGTTAACGAGCAGCGGGAGACCCGCCTCGGCAGCGATCCGTACCGAAGCCTCCGCAGGCTGCGAGTAGGACCAAAGCACAACGGGCTTTGAGCTTTTGCGCGCGAGGCGGGCGAGATTCTCGCGATCGCGCTCGAACGTTTCCGATGAGCGCGCCGAAGTCACGACGATCACGCTGTCGACCCGCTCGGAGTCCGCGACGAGGCTCGCCAGCCCGCTGTAGCCCAGCTGCCGGACGGCCTGCGCGGTGCAATCGACCGGGTTTTGAGAAGTGCCGTACGAGGGAATGTGCGCGTCGATGTTCTTCCGCGTTGGCGCGTCGAGCTCGGGAACCTCGAGGCCGGCCGCCGAGCAGGCGTCCGCGAGCCACCCGCCCGCCCCGCCGGAGGCGGTGACGATCCCCACGCGCTTCCCGCGCGGCAGCCGGTCGCGGCACGCCGCGAACACGGCTGCAATGTCGAGCACCTGCTCGATGTCCGTCGCCTCGGTGATGCCGTAGCGGCGGAACATCGCGCGATACACTTCCGCCGCACCGACGAGCGCAGCGGTATGCGATGCGGCAGCACGCCGCCCCGCCTCGCTCGCGCCAATCTTCACCGCGACGATCGGCTTGCCGGCGGCGAGCGCCTTCGCGGCGACGCGGCGAAACGTCTCGGCGTTGCGAATGGTTTCCAGGAACAGCACGAAGACGTCCGCGCTTTGCTCGTCCAGCAGGTACTCGACCACATCGAAGCATTCAAGCGCCGCCTCGTTGCCGGTGGTGATCACATGGCTGAACGGGATGCGCCGCGGCCGCCCACGATCGAAGAACGCAAAACCGATCCCGCCGCTTTGCGAGACGACCGCGATCCGGCCACTCGCCTTTTCCCCCGTCAGCGATCCCTGCGCTTCCTCGATCACCGGGCTGAACGTCGGACAAAGGCGGGCCGGGAGGTTGGCAAATCCTTCCGAATTCGGACCGCAGACCGCCATCCCGTACTTCCGCGCGATGTCGCGAACCTTCGTCTGCATTGCCGGCCCGCTTGCGCTTGCGTCCTCGGCGAATCCGGAAGCGAGGACGAGCGCCGCCTTCACGCCGGCTGCGCCGCAGCGCTCGAGCTCGTCGGCTACCGAAGCTGCGGGAATGACGAGCAGTGCAAGGTCGGGGCACTCGGGCAGATCGGCGACGGAAGGAAACGCCGGCAACCCCTGCACGACCGCGTGGCTGCGGCTCACCGGATAGATGCGGCCGGCGAAACCGTGCTGCAGGAGCACCTTGAGCGTTCGACCGCGGATGATCGTCGCATCGGGTGAGGCCCCGATGACTGCGACGCTGCGCGGCGAGAAAAGCGCGCCGAGATCCGGCACCGAGCTAGCGGAGTCCGAGCCCGCGAGCGATGATCCCGCGCAGTACCTCGGTGGTGCCGCCCTGGATCGTCAGCTTCGGCGCGATGCCGATCGCGCGCATCACTACCTCGTCGAATGCCTTGCGTGCATCGGAGTTCGGATCGACGAAAGCGGCGAGGTCGCGTGCACGCGAGGGCAAGTCCTGCTCCCAGAGCGTGCCTACGTCCTTTACGAGCGAGCCCTCGAGCACCGGCTCCTTCCCGGCCTGCAGCATGCCGTTCACCGACACCGACATCCGGCGCAGCGTGTGCAGCTGCGCGACGAGCCGCCCCAGGCCTTCGGCAGCTCGCGCATCCGGAGACTTGCCGAGCACGCGGATCAGCTCGAACAGCACGCCGGAGGTTTCAAGAAAGCGCTCCGGGCCGCTGCGCTCGTAGGCAAGCTCGCTGGTCGCCTGCTGCCACGCCATGTCGACTCGTCCCATCACATGGTCCTGCGGCATGAACGCATCGTCGAACACGACTTCGTTGAAGTGCCGCACGCCGCTGATATCGGCGATCGGATTCACCGTGATGCCGGGCGTCTTCATGTCGACCAGGAACTGCGTCAGCCCGTGGCGGCGGTTTTCCTTCGTCGGCGGCGACGTGCGAAACAGGCCGATCATGTAGTCGGCGTGGTTGGCGCCGGTGGTCCAGATCTTCGTCCCGTGGATGCGAAAGCCTCCGTCCGCCGGCGTCGCCCGCGTGCGCGCGGCGAACAGGTCGGAGCCCGAGTTCGGCTCGCTCATGCCGATGCAGAAGCAGCATTCCCCCCGCGTGATGCGCGGCAGGATGTCGGACTTGATGCGCTCGTTGGCGTACTTGAGCAGGATCGGCCCGCTCTGACGGTCTGCGGTGAAATGCTGCCCGACCGGCGCGTTCGCGACGCGACACTCCTCGGTGACGACATAGCGCTCGAGGAAGCTGCGCTCGCGGCCGCCGTAGCGCTTCGGCCACGTCATGCCGATCCAGCCGCGCTCGCCCATCCGGCGCGAAAAACCGGGGTTGTAGCCCGTTTCACGGTCGCCAAGGCGCGGATCGTACGTGCCGGCAGCGATCTCGGCATGCAGGAAAGCGCGCACTTCCTCGCGCAGCGCCTGCGCCTCGGGCGGCAGCCGGATCTGGTCGAAGCGAGGCGTGCTCATCAGCGGGCGGCGAGCAGCGGCCAGATTGCGTCGGCGCCGATCGCGGCGACTCGCCTGCCGAGCTCGAGCGCCCACGCACTCTCCGAGCCAAAGTCGTCGCGCCAGGCCCAGAGCCGCTGCGTATAGCGATGCAGCGCGTGCTCGGACGAAAAGCCGATTGCGCCGTGCACCTGGTGCGCGATCGCCGCGCCCTCCCCTGCCGCCTCGCCGACGCGGATCTTGGCGCTCGCCAATTCCAGGAACACCGCGCTCGCGTCGCACCCGGCATCCGCCAGCGTGTCGGCCGCCGACCCGGAAGCGGCAAGCGCCGCGGCGGATTCTCCGGCCAGGCGCGCGAGGTTATGCTGGATCACCTGGAATTTCGCGATCGGCCGCTCGAAGGCGACGCGCTCGTTGGCATAGGACACCGAGCGCTCGAGGATCGCCGCGAGCGCGCCGCTCATCTGCGTCGCACGCACCGCGGCGCCCGTCAGGCGCAGCGTTTCTTCGGTGAGCCCGGCGGGCGCGTCCGCAACCGCGAGGGGCTTCGCGCCGACGAACGAGAAGTCATCGCGCGGTTCGCCCGCGATGTTCGCGTGTTGCTCGATCCGCGCGCTCTCACGCGAGACGAGCGCAACCACCCGTCCGCCGCTCTTGTTCGCAAGGACTGCGAGATGCTCGACGTCGCGGCCGAACGGAACTGCGTGCGCGCGCCCGGTGAGGTTGCCCTGCGGATCGAGCAGCAGCTTGTCGTCCTCGGCGACCGGCGCGACGCTGAGCATGCCGGCCGGAACGTGCAGGCCGGCCTGCGATAGCAGCCATCCTGCGAGGAGCGTCTCCGCAAGCGGCACTGCAACCGCGAATTCCCCGGC
>DASUMM010000280.1:0-5367 GCA_036277655.1 Burkholderiales bacterium
TGGTGATCAGCTCCTTCAACTTCAGCTTCCCGGCGGCGCTCATCTGCAGCATGCGCGGGAAATCGATGCGCGGCACGCACGAGCCGTAATAGCTCCCCTGCAGCGTCTTTTCCTCGAACACCATCGTCATCGGCTTGAACGACGTCGATTCCTGCGGTCGCGCAACGCCCACGATGATCGCCTTGCCGCCGCGGCGGATCGCACGGTAGGCCACTTCCGCCAGCGCGCCGCTGCCGACGCATTCGAACGCATAGTCGGGGCCGCCGCCGGTCATCTTTTTCAAAGTCTTGCCGACGTCCTCGTCTTTCGAAGCAAGCAGCGTGTCGGTGGCGCCGAACTGCTTTGCCATCTCGAGCTTCGCGGGGTTGGTGTCGATCGCAATCACGCGCTCGGCACCGGCGGCCGCCGCGCCCTGGATCGCGTTGAGGCCCACGCCGCCGCAACCGAATACCGCGACGGTGGACCCTGGCTCGACCTTTGCCGTGTTGAACACCGCGCCAACGCCGGTCGTCACCGCGCAGCCGACGAGCGCCGCGGTTTCGAGCGAGATCTTCGGATCGATCTTGATGACGTTCTCTACCGACATCACCGCGTATTCCGCCATCACGCCGCAGCCGGAGAAGATGTTGAGCGGTTTCCCTTCCCGGTCCCGCGTGCGTGGGGTGCCCTCGAGCGGCGTCAGCAGCGCCTTCCCCTGCTCGATGCAAAGCACCGGACGCCCGGAGACGCAAAAGCGACATTTGCCGCACATGTAGACGAACGACGGCACGACGTGATCGCCGACCGCGATGCCGGTGACGCCCTCGCCCACTTCGACGACCTTGCCAGCAGCCTCGTGGCCCAGGACCAGTGGCGGCGGCAGCGCAATCGTGCCGTTGGTTGCCGACAGGTCCGAGTGGCAGACGCCGCACGCGGCGATCTGCACCATCACCTCGCCGCGTTTGGGTGAATCGATCGTGATTTCTTCGACGACGACCGGCTTGTTCAGTTCGCGGCACAGGACCGCTTTGGCTCGACGGGCCATTTTCTTCTCCGGAAAACGGGATGGCTCGCAGTATAGCGGCTCGAGCAGCGCTGTTTGCCGGTCAGTTTCTCGCACCGGGCGGGCGCGGCCGCGGCGGCTCACCTGGTGCCGGCATCTGGCGCGAAAGCTTGAGTGCCATGCCGACGATCACCAGCACGGCGAGGATTAGCGATGCCCACAGCCACAGTTTCTTCTCGTCCAGCTGTGCCACGTACTCGCGAGCGGCGTCGATCCCGGTCGGCTTGATGACCTCGCGCACGCGCACTTCGCCGAGCCGCGAAGCGAGCGCCGGCAACGGCTTGTCGGCCGCATAGCCCGGCACGACCGTATGCACGGCGAGGGCCGACGGCGCCACTTCGCGGTTCCCGAACACCGCCCGGAACGGCGGCTCTCCCCGCGCGACGAAGACCAGCCGGTGCGGAACGTAGCCGGCATGCAGTACCGGCAAGCCGCTGCCGATGCCTCCGCCACGCGGGTCGACGCGCAACACCAAGCGGGGTTCCGAGATCGCCCCAATCTCGAGATCCGGACTGACGAGCTTCTGGCCCTTGTGCTCCATTCGATACAGCACGCTGGATGCGATCGAGCGCTCGGGTGCACCGGCCCTCGGTTGCGCGAGCAGCGTCGTCCACGCGACGGTGTTTTCCTGCGGCAACTCGAAGCGCAGCCGATCCACGGGAAGACCGACCGGCGGCTCGAACACGTATTCGCCGGGCTTTGCGCCGACAGTTGCCGCAATGCGAAGCCAGGCGCGCGGCGCATCGGCCACCGCATCGACCGGCAACGCGCTTACGCTGGATACGCTCCAGCCATCGTGCGCCGGACGCCACGAAACGCGCAGATACTTGGCCTTGGTCGGCGTAACCTCGATCGATCTGCGCTCGAGCACCGCGTCGCCGTGGCGAAGCACGATCAGCGCGCCCGAGCCGATTGCATGCCAGGATTTGAGGTCTTCGCTCGCTTCCACCCGTGCATCGATCGAAGTGCCTTCGGAGCCTGCCTTCCAGCCGAAGCGCAACTCGCGGATCGGATCGTCCAGCCCGCTGGCATCGATGATGTAGGCCACGGTAGTGCGCGCAACCGCGCCGCGATCGGCGCTCGCGATGAACGCTTTGACGGCGCCGTCCGGCCTGCGCTCGACGCGCACCTGCAAGTCTTCGATTGCCCGGCCTGCCGGCCCCAGCAGTGGGAAAAACGGCAGTGCCACTGGCGCCACCTGCTTCCGCTCACTCGAGGCCGGACGCAGCAGCGCGTGCGGCACGAACTCACCGGCGCCGTTCTGCACGCGCAGGTCGCCAAGATCGCGCCGCTCGATGCCGCGATAGACCTCGATCGGCAGGTCGAGCGCGTAGATGGCCCCTTTTCCTTCGAGCGAAAGGTCGGCGGAACGAGCGAACTCGGGAGGGCGCTGTTGCTGGGCGGTGACCGAGGCGGCAAGGAAAAGGCACAGGAACGCCCACAGCGCTTTCATCGGACTTCTCCTTCCTTGCGCGGCGGAACCGGCGCGAGGTAGCCGATCACGAGCAGCAGCACGCCCACGCCGAGGAACGAGACGATGCGCTCGACGCCGCCGATCTTCGAAAGGTCGATCAGGAAAAGCTTCACCACCACCACCGCAAGCAATCCCGCGCCGCACACCCACAGCCCTCGCATGCGGATGCGATTGGCAAACACCATCGCGCCGAGCGCGAGCAGCGACCAGAACACGGAGAACGACGTCTGCACGAGCGTCGAGCGCATCATGGCTTCGAAGCGGAACGGCACGTTGGCCCAATGATGCAGCGTTCGAAGCAGGACGCCGTTCGCCCACAGAAAGCCGCTCGCTCCCAGCCATACCGGCGCGGTCTGCATTGCCCGCTCGAGCCATGCCGGTGGATCGACGCGAAGCACCGTGCGCCGCCAGGTAAGGAGGATCAGCACGAGGAGCGCAATCGACACGTCGAGCGGGTTGAGCAGCGGCAGATACGGTAGCGGCGCAGGATCGCCGCTCTGCGCAAAGTTGATGCCGATCCCCCATAGCCACAACGCCGCCATGAGCGGCGCAAGCGCATACACCAGATAGAGGCGCAGATGGGTCGCGAACGGCCAGCGAGAAGTTTCGCTTCGTGTCGTGATCCAGGCGGCAAGCAGTGCAGGGACAAGCGGCCGCCCGATGTCGGCCCAGATCTTGCCCTCCCCGACGGCGGCATCGATTCTCCACGCGCACTCCCAACCGAGCACGATCGAGAGCAGCCACAACGCGATGCAATGGGAAGCGTTGGAAAGTGCTTCGTGCACTTCACCTTCGACCCGGGCGAGCGCCCAATACAGCACCGCGAAGGCCACCGGCCAAGCGACGAGGCCTGAGCCGGCGAACGGATGCGAATGCGCTTCGTGCCAAAGAAGGGTCCAGATCACCATCACCGGCAGCAGCACGAGCGCGCCATAGGCCGGCATCCGCCATGCGAGCGGGCGCCGCGACAGCAGGAACACCACCGAAGTCAGCGCGGCGTCGAGCAGGCGCACCCCAGCCGTCCAGTCCGAACGCACGAAGAGGCCGATTTCGTACCAGCCGGTACCGAGCCACCATGCCGTTGCCCACGCAAACAGCACTGCCGGGACAATCGCAAGCGCCTTGCCCGTTTCCGTGCGCGCGAGATACCACGCGCAGAAAAAACCCGAGAGCGCGATCGTCATGCCGCCGACGAATCCGCTGTTGAGGACCGCAAGCGCAGGAACATATCCCGGCGCGTCGGCAAGAAACGCAAAACCCGCCGCCGGTTGCAGCGCCAGGCCGAGCCATTTCGGCAACTTGCGATTCTGCCGCGTGCCGACCCATAGCGCGGCCGCACCTTCGAGCGCCCAGCTCGCCGCCGTCCAGCGCCCATCGAACGCAAGCGGAATCGCCAGCGTCGCGAACGCGATCGAAAGCGCGATGAAGCATTCGACGAGAAGCTGCAGCGATTCGCGTTGCCGCCGCCACAACTGCCAGGCAAGCACCGCATAGAAGGCGCCGAGCGCGACCGCGCTCCAGGCAGCGCCGTACTCCATGTCCTTGACGAGGCCGAACTGCAGGCCGGCCGCAACGAGCGGATTGCCGAACACCAGGATGTTGTCGACAGCGTCGTTGCGCTGCGGCGCGCGCCGCAATGCATAGAGAACGGCGACGGCCACGTACAGCACGAAGAAGGCGGCGAGGAACGGCTGGGTCGTGGAGAAGAACTCCGGTCGATAGAACTGCCCGCCCCAGATTCCGCCGATCACGAACGTGAACGCGAACGCAACCAGGTTCAGCGCGCGCCAGGCCTTGTACCAGGCGATGATCAGCACGCCGATATCGAGCACGAGATAGAAGCCGAAGAGCGCTACGTGGCTGCCCTGCCCTGTCGAAGCGAGGAGCGGCGCGAGGAAGCCGCCGCTGACGCCGGCGACCGCGAGCGAGCGCGAATCCTGCGCGATCGCGAGAATCGCCGAAGCGAGCGCAATCAACACGAGCAGCGCGAACGCAAGCTCCGAAGGCACCAGCTTCCAGATCCGGAACGCACCAAAGACGACCAGGTACAGCACGCCGATGCCGCCGCCCTGCAGCACCAGGCCATAACCGCCCGCGCGCTCGCGCAATCGCCAGCCGATCACCAGCATCAGGAGCGCGCCGAGCGCAGCACCGGCCAGCCGGCCCTCGATGGGCACTTCGACATGTTCCGCGGCGTACCGGACCAGGAAGGCGACCCCGAAAAAGAGGATGACGACGCCAATGCGAACGAGCGCGTTGCCTCCGGTGAGCCACTTCCAGATCGCACCGGGCTCTTTGGGAACGACCGGCTCGGCGGCAGCGGCGGCCTCCGGAGTTGCAAACGTGGCCGCAGGTTGCACCTCTGCAACCGGCTCGAATGCGGGCTGCGGAATCTGTTCCACAGGCGTCGCTAACGCTGCCGGCGCAGCCACCGCGGACCCCATCCGCGCTTCGGCGGCCGCGACGACTTCCTCACCCTTGAGCTTCGCGACCTCCTTTTCCAACGTGAGGACGCGATGCATGAGATTGCGCACCTGGGCATGCAACATCTTCGGGTCGGCCAGGTCCGCGGCGTCGTCGGTCGCTGCCACGGACGCCACGCTCGCCTCGAACGATTGCGGCGGTGTCTTCTTCGACTTTTTCAGCCAGTAGCCGAGCCATCCGCCTGCAAGGGCGCCGATCAGCGCTCCCCAGCCTTCGCCAATACCGGCCCCCATGATGAGGCCGAGGATCGCAAACACGATGACCATGATCTCCCCTCCTCCTAGCGCTTCTGCGACGGCCCGAGCCGCTCGAGCTTCCTCCCCCGCATCGCCGCGAGCAGGCACTCGCCGTCTTCGGCGACGCGGAA
>DASUMM010000281.1:0-5285 GCA_036277655.1 Burkholderiales bacterium
GCGCCCGATGACTACATCGCGAAGACCGTCGCCGAGTTCAAGGCGATGGACACCGACGTCATCATTCCCATGCATTGCTCCGGCCCGACGCTGGTCGCGATGCTGCGGACCGAGTTGGCCGATCGGATGATCGTCTCCTCCACCGGCACCGAGTACGTCTTCGGGGCGTAGCGGCTGGCCGGAAGCGCTCGCCGCACTCGCGGCGGCGCTGCTCGGCGCGTGGTTGTTGCTGGCAAGACCGGGAGCTCCGGTGCCGCCAGAGGAGCGGCGGGCGGACGCTGCGCGGCTGATGACGGAGCTCATGTCCGGAAAGCATCCGGTGGGCGCGCCGTTCACCCTTTCGGACCCCGCGGGGAAACCGGTTTCGCTGACGGAGTTTCGCGGGCGTCTGGTGCTGCTTTATTTCGGCTACGCGCAGTGCCCGGATGTCTGTCCGACCGACCTCGCCTCCATTGGCGCGGCACTGCGCGACCTGGGCCCAGCGGGCGCCGGGATCCAGCCGCTCTTCGTGACGCTCGATCCGGCGCGCGACACACCGGAAGTGCTGCGCGAGTATGCCGCGGCGTTCCACCCGGCAATCGTCCCGCTCACCGGCAGCGAAGACGAGATCCGCCGCGTGGCGACGAGCTTCAAGGTGTTCTATGAAAAAGTCCCGGTGAAGGGCTCAAATGGCTACGCCATTGACCATACGGCATACACCTTCTTGCTCGACCGGGAGGGGCGGTTCGTGATCCTTTTCCCTCCCGGCACGCCCTCCGCCCGCATGGTCGAGATGCTGCGCGAGCAGATCGCTCTCCCGTAACCGTGCTGCTAGAGGCGCTCGCGCGCGGCGAGCGCGTCAGCGTTGGAGCACACGACCACGGTCGCATAGTTGAACCAGTTGGTGCGGCGCTGGGCCCGCACCTCGAGGCGTGTAGCGCCTAGCAACGAGTCGAGATCGAGATCCGCCCGGTATTGCAGCAGCCGATAGATGGGCGAGAGCACCTGCTCGCAGGCGCGCAGCAGCCGATCGTCGGTGCGGAAATGATTCGCGATCACGATCGTGCCCCCGGGCCGGCAGACGCGTCGCATCTCCTGCACTGCCTTGACCGGATTGGGCAGACCGCAAAGCGCAAACAGCATTACCACCTTGTCGAACGTGCCCGTGGCGAAGGCAAGCCGCTCGGCATCCATTTGCAGCAGCGCTTCCACCTGGCCGAGGCCGAGTTTTGCGGTGCGCATCGACGCACGCTGCAGCATCTCCGCTGAAAGGTCTATGCCGGTCACGCGCGCGTGGCGCGGATATAACGGCAGTGCGAAGCCGGTTCCCACGCAAACTTCGAGCACTCGCTCGCCGGGCAGAATGTCGAGCGATTGCACGGCCAGGCGGCGCCCGGCGTGCAGGCTTGCGCCGAACACCGCGTCGTAGAACGGAGCAAAGACGCGGTATCCGCGTCGTGCGAGCGCCCGGACAGGGCCGGTGCGCCAGGCCGGCGACCCTCTAGCAATGCGGGAATACGTGTCGGCGCTCGCGGGGCGCATTGCCCCAATGCTCCCATGCCTTATCGAAACGAGATAGAGGGCCGCTAAGACCGTGTCGCCGCAAAGCAGCAACTGCGCCGTGATACTGTATGGGCGTACAGGAATTTTTCGCATGACTCCCCTCGACGACTTCCACCCTGCGGTGGGGAACTGGTTTCGGCGTTCCTTTGCGACGCCGACCGAGCCGCAGCTCCGCGCCTGGCCCGAGATCCGCGCCGGCCGGCACGTCCTCATCGCTGCGCCGACCGGCTCCGGCAAGACGCTCGCGGCTTTTCTCGCGGCGATCGATTCGCTCGTGCGTCAGGCGCTCGCCGGGGGCCTCGCGGACGAAACGCAGGTCGTCTACGTCTCGCCGTTGAAAGCGCTTTCGAACGACATTCACCGCAATCTCGACCTGCCGCTCGCCGGCATTCGCCAGGAATTGCGGGCGCTCGGGCTCCCCGAAGTCGAGATCCGCACGCAGGTGCGCACCGGCGACACGCCGCAGTCCGAGCGCGACGCGATGCGCAAGCGAGCGCCGCACATCCTCGTCACCACGCCGGAGTCGCTTTACATCCTGCTGACGAGCGACAGCGGCCGGCGCATGCTCGGTTCGGCGAAGAGCGTCATCGTCGATGAGATTCACGCGCTTGCGCCGAACAAGCGCGGCGCGCATCTTGCCCTTTCGCTCGAGCGGCTGGATGCGCTTGCGCCGGCACCGCTCGTTCGCATCGGGCTTTCGGCAACCCAGAAGCCGATCGATACCGTCGCGCACTATCTCGCGGGCGAGGGCGGCAACTGCACCGTCGTCGATACGGGCTATTCGCGGGCGCGCGACATTGCGCTCGAGCTGCCGGCTTCGCCGCTCGAAGCGGTCATGTCGAAGGAGGTGTGGTCCGAGGTCTATGACCGGCTTGCCGAGCTGATCGAAGAGCATCGCTCGACGCTCATCTTCGTCAATACGCGCCGCCTCGCCGAGCGCGTCGCACGGCATCTGAGCGAGAGGCTCGGCGATGCGGCGCTCACTTCGCATCACGGCAGCATGGCGCGCGAGTACCGGCTCGATGCGGAGCAGCGCCTGAAGCGAGGCGAGCTGAAGGCACTGGTGTGCACGTCGTCGCTCGAGCTTGGCATCGACATCGGCTTCGTCGATCTCGTCTGCCAGCTCGGCTCGCCGCGCTCGATCGCGGCGCTCTTGCAGCGCGTCGGTCGCTCCGGTCACGCGGTCGGCGGCCTGCCGAAGGGCCGGCTGTTTCCGCTTTCGCGCGACGACCTGGTGGAAGCCGCGGCGATGCTCGACTCGGTGCGGCGCGGCGAGCTCGATCGGCTGCACGTTCCAGAGCAGCCGCTCGACGTGCTTGCGCAGCAGATCGTTGCCGAGGTTTCGTGTCGCGACTGGAGCGAAGCGGAGCTGTATGCGCGTTATGCACGCGCCTGGCCGTACCGCGGGCTGGCGAAGGAACGCTATCTCGAAGTTGTCACTATGCTCGCCGAAGGGTTCCAGACGAGCCGCGGGCGCAGCCGCTCGCGACTGCATCGGGACGCGGTGAACGGGATGCTGAAGGCGCGCAAGGGCGCGAAGCTCACTGCGGTGACGAGCGGCGGCACGATCCCCGACACTGCCGACTACCAGGTGGTGCTCGAGCCGACCGGCGTCGTCGTCGGAACCGTCAACGAGGATTTCGCGGTCGAGAGCCTCGAAGGCGATGTATTCCAGCTCGGCAATGCGTCGTATCGCATCCAGCGCGTCGAAGCCGGAAGGGTTCGCGTGGAGGACGCGCGCGACATGCCGCCGAACATTCCGTTCTGGCTCGGAGAGGCACCGAGCCGCACCGAAGAGGTTTCGCACGCCGTGTCGCGCCTGCGCATGGAGATCGAATCGCGGCTGCCGGACACCGACGCGGCGCTCGGCTGGCTCGCCGACGAGGTGGGCATCGCCCCGGCGGCTGCGGCGCAGATCGTGCAGTACTTTGCCGCCGCCCATGCAGCGCTTGGGCACCTGCCGACGCAGGAGAGGATCGTGCTGGAGCGCTTTTTCGATGAGAGCGGCGGCATGCAACTGGTGGTGCATTCCTGCTACGGAAGCCGCATCAATCGCGCCTGGGGGCTGGCGCTCCGCAAGCGCATGTGCCGCACCTTCAATTTCGAGCTGCAGGCGGCGGCGACCGAGGATGCGATCGTCCTTTCGCTGACTTCGAGCCACAGCTTTCCGCTCGACGATGTCGCGCGCTTCCTGCATTCAAAGACGGTGCGGCCGCTGCTCGTGCAGGCGCTCCTGGATGCGCCGATGTTCGTCACGCGCTGGCGCTGGAATGCAAGCGTTGCGCTTGCACTGCCGCGCTTTCGCGGCGGCGCCAAGGTGCCGCCGCCGTTGCAACGCATGCAGGCCGAAGACCTGCTCGCCGCAGTATTTCCCGACCAGGTCGCTTGTGGCGAGAACCTGACCGGCGAGCGCGAGATTCCCGACCACCCGCTCGTCGCGCAGACGATTTCCGATTGCCTCACCGAGGCGATGGACATCGAGGGCTTCGAGCGACTCCTGAAGCGCATCGAAGCCGGCGAAGTGACCGTAAGCGGGCGTGATTTGACCGAGCCTTCGCCGCTTGCCGCGGAGATCCTCGGCGCGCGGCCCTATGCCTACCTCGACGATGCGCCGCTGGAAGAGCGGCGCACGCAGGCCGTGATGAGCCGGCGCTTTCTCGATCCGGTCACCGCGGCGGACCTCGGACGGCTCGATCCCGAAGCGATCGCGCGGGTGCGCGAAGAAGCCTGGCCGGATTCCGAAACCGCCGACGAACTGCACGATGCGCTGCTGTGGCTCATGTGCCTCACGGAAGACGAAGTCGAGAAGCGTCCCAGGTGGTGCGAGTTCCTTGCCGATCTGGTGAAAGCGCGGCGCGTTACTCGCCTCGCCGGACCGAAGCTGTGGGTTGCCGCCGAGCGGTTGAGCGAGTGGCGTGTCGTCCACCCGGGCTCGACACTCGAGCCTGCGATCGAGCCGCCGGCAGGCTTTGCGAAAACCTGGCAGCGCGATGCAGCGCTCGTCGAAATCGTGCGCGGACGCATGGAAGGGCTTGGGCCAGTCACGGCGACGGCACTCGCTGCTCCACTGGCGATCTCCAACGACGAAGCTGCGATTGCACTTGCCGCGCTCGAAGCCGAGGGCTTTGCGCTGCGCGGTCGCTTCACGCCGGATGCGCGCGAGGAGGAATGGTGTGAGCGGCGATTGCTTGCCCGCATCAACCGCTACACGCTAAAGCGGCTGCGCGCGGAGATCGAGCCGGTATCGTCGGGCGATTTCCTGCGCTTCCTTGCGCGCTGGCAGCGGCTTGCGCCGGGCGAGCAGATGGAAGGCCCGGATGCGGTCGCCGCGGTGATTGCGCAGCTCGAAGGTTTCCAGGCCCCGGCGGTTGCATGGGAGACCGAGATCCTGCCTGCCCGCGTGGCGGGCTACGACCCGCAGTGGCTCGACGATCTTTGCCGCTCCGGCCGGGTGGTATGGACGCGCCTGGATGCGCCGCGCGCCGAGCGCGAGCGCACCGCGGGACCGGTGCGCGCGACGCCGGTGACGCTGGTGCTGCGGCGAAACCTCGGCGAATGGGCGAGCCTCGCGCCGCCGATCGATCCGGCTCAATTGCGGATGAGCTCGCGCGCCCGTGCGGTGCTCGAGTGGCTGCAGCAGCACGGCGCGTCGTTTTTCGAGGAGATCGCCGAAGGAACGCGGCTGCCGAAGAGCTTCGTCGAAGATGCACTTGGCGAGCTGGTGGCATGGGGACTCGTGAACT
>DASUMM010000282.1:0-10868 GCA_036277655.1 Burkholderiales bacterium
CGGCATCGAGCGTGCCCTCTCGCTGCAGATCATCAAGGGCGTGGACTGGAGCACCGTGCAAAGCCAGGTCGATCCCAACGGACCGTTCAGCCTCGCGGACCCGTCCAATCACGCCAAAGGGGCGGCGGGCATCCTGAAGGAGAAGGTCGAGGACATCGCACTTTGGGGCGGCATGATCACCAAGCGCGGGAACATCACCGAGTTCCTCGACAACCGGCCGGTAAAGATCGCAGCGGGCAAATAGGCGGGGGATGAATGCGGATCTGATCGTCGCCCGGGCGCTGCGCAAGGTCTACCCGGGCCGGTCCGAACGCGACACGCCGACCCTCGCTCTGGAGGAGTTCGACCTCTCGGTTGCCGAGCACGAGGTCGCGTGCATCGTCGGGCCAAGCGGCTGCGGCAAGACCACGCTGCTCAACATGATCGCCGGGTTCGAGAAACCGAGCGGCGGCGAGTTGACCATGCGCGGCAGGCCGATCGCCGGCACGAGCCCGGAGCGCAGCGTGGTGTTCCAGCAGCCCGCCCTTTTTCCCTGGCTGAACGTGTGGGACAACGTCACACTCGGCCCGCGGATGCGCGGCGTCGATCTGCGCAAGCTGGCCGCGACCGCCGAGCACGTGCTCACCAGCATCGGCCTCGGCGGATTCAAGAAGCACTATCCCTACCAGCTGTCGGGCGGCATGCGCCAGCGAGTGCAGATCGCCCGCGTGCTGATCGCGAGCCCGGACGTCATTCTGATGGACGAGCCGTTCGGGTCGCTCGATGCACAGACGCGGATCATCATGCACGAGGTGCTGCTGCGGCTGTGGGCCGAGTACCAGCCGACGATCTTCTTCATTACGCACGACGTCGAGGAAGCGCTGATCCTTGGCGATCACGTGTACGTGATGTCGCGCCGGCCGGGACGGCTGAAGGCGAAGATCCAGGTGCCGTTCCCGCGGCCGCGCGGCTATGAACTGATCGGCGACCCGGGGTTTGCGGCATTGCGCTCGAAAGTGGTGAGCATGCTGCGGGAAGAATGGGAAGCCAGATGACGCGCACTGCTGCGCTGCGCTGGATCAGCTTGGGCTCGGTGCTCGCGCTGCTCGGAATCTGGTCGGTGGTTTCCTGGCTCGACCTCGCTCGCCCGGACGCGCTGCCCAGTCCGGTCAAGCTTTTCCGGACCTTCCTTGCAATGCTCGACGAGGGATACGGCGGGTCCTCGCTCGGGAAGCACGTGGGCATGAGCGTCATGCGCGCGATCAGCGGTTTTCTCGCGGCAGTGATTCTCGGCGTGCCGTTCGGCATCCTCGTGGGACGGCATCCTGTGCTCTCCGCCGTAGTGGCGCCGATCATCGGTTTCTTCCGCCCGATCCCGCCCATCGCTTTTCTGACACTGTTCGTCTTCTATTTCGGCATCGGCGAAGCATCGAAGATTGGCCTCATCTTCATGGCCGCATTCTGGTACGTGGTGCTCAATTGCGCGGATGGGGTGCGTGCGGTCCCGGAGTTGCTGATTCGCGCAGCGGAGAATAGCGGCCTAACAAAGCGGCAGCTTTTTTTCCACATCATCATCCCGGCCTCGATGCCATCGATCATGACAGCCCTGCGTGCCGCTTCCGCGATCAGCTGGACGCTCGTCGTGGCCTCGGAACTCCTCGGTGCGCAGGCCGGGCTGGGGTTCATCATTCTCGACGCGGCGCAGTACTTCAATATCCCCGCCACGTTCATCGGCATCGTGCTGATTGGCACGATCGGCCTGATGTGGGAGCTTGCCCTCTCGAATGTGCAGCGCCACGTGCTGCACTGGCAGGGGCGCTAGGCGTCCATCGACTGGACGATGCCGACGAAGTCGCGACTGCGGGCGACTTTGTTTCCCCATGCACGATCGAAGTCTGCCACGAGGCGTTTGAGCGCCTCCGAGCCCAGGATGGCCTTCGCGCTCGCCAGATCGTCGAACTCGTACCATGCATAGTGCAAGCACGGGTCGCTGTCGCTCCACGCACGCCATGCGCGCCGCGCCTTGAAAGATTTCAACGCGTCCGGCAGATGCTCGTCGTGGTACCAGCGGTCAAAGGACTCCTTCATGCCCGCCTCCGCGATCTGGGCACGCACTATGAACCAGGCTTTCATTTTGCTCCTCCTATAGCCCGACCTCGGCCTCGGCTTCGATCTCCACTTCGCAATCCCCGACCAGCGCACCGGCCTGCACCAGCGTGTTCGCCGGCCGCACCTCGCCGAAATAGCGCGCATGCACCTGTGCGACCGGTTCCCAGCGCGACGCATCGCGCACGTAAATCCGCGTGCGCACGACATCCGCAAGCGTGCCGCCGAGCGCTTCGATCGAGGCGGCGATCTTGTCGAGCGTGTACACCGTCTGTCCTTCGACGTCGCCCGGGCAGATGGTCAGGCCGGTGCCGTGCGTCGCGGTGGTCCCGCTGACGTGAATCCGCTCGCCGATGCGCACGGCGCGCGAGTATCCGGCGATCGCCTCCCACTTGCTGCCGGAGTCGACCCAGCGGCGTGAGCGGCCGGTCACCGCGCGCACCTGGAAGGCGAGCGGGACTTTCTCTAGATGGTGGCTCAGGTCACCGGATGCGGTGAGGAACGGCGGCTTGCGGTATTCGTCGCCGCAGTCGCCGGCAATCGGCTTCGTCTGCGCAAGCGCGTGGTCCAGGCGCGCCTTGTCCTCGCTGTCGAGCGCGAACGAGAAGAGCGCGAGGTTGTCCGCGCGATGCTCGCGCTCGCCGAGGCGCGCGCCGATGATCACCGCCGCGACTGCTTCCTGCTCCAGCACCCAGCGCGCCGCGACGTTGGCGACTGACACGCGATGCTTGTCGGCGATGCGCTTGGCCGCCGACAGGATCTCCTGCAGCACGTACCAACCGCCGATCGCGTCGATGAAGCGCTTGTATTTCGACTTGCTCCAGTCCGGGATGTACTGCGGCTCGGTCCGGCCGACCCAGTCGTCGGAAAGGAAGCCGCCGGCGAGCGTCCCGTACGCGAGCAGCTTGACGCCGCTCGCACGGCAGAAATCCGTCATGCGCCCGGCCGCGCGACGATCGAGCAGAGAGAACGAAACCTGGTTGGAGACGACCGGGAAGCCGTGCCGGACGAGCAGGCGCAGGTGGTCGGTGTCGAAATTGGTGACGCCGATGTGCAGCAGCCGCCGCTCGGCGCGCATATGCGCGAGCTCCTGCATCGCATCGATGTATCCCGGGTTCGAGTAGCGCCACCAATGGAGCTGCAGCAGGTCGATCCGCTCGACGCCGAGGCGCGCGAAGCTCCGGCCGACGCCTTCGCGCACCGCCTCGGGCGTGATGGGTGCCGGAGCCGGGCACCACTTGGTCAAGACCCGCGCGAGGCCGCCATTGGCATGGAAGCGGCCGGCGATCTCCTCGGCGCTGCCGTAGTGGTCGGCCATGTCGAACGCATCGAATCCGGCGTTTGCATACTCCGCGAGCGCGCTCGATGCATGCTCGGCGTCGAGCTTCGCCCCGCCGCGTTCCATGTCGGCGATCTGCCAAAGGCCGGTGACTACGCGCGGAATCTCCAGGCCGGGAGCCAGCTCGACGCGCGGCGGACGCGTATTCGGATCTTGCATGTCAGAATTATGGCAAATGTCCTCCCCGGCGATGCTGACGACGCGCCAGCTCGTCAGGACCTTCGGCAGCCTGCGCGCGGTCGACGGCGTCGACCTGGCGGTGGGCGAGCACACGATCACCGGCCTGATCGGCCCGAATGGCGCCGGCAAGACCACGCTCTTCAACCTGATCGCCTGTGGCAAGATCCAAAGTTCGCCAAGGTGTCGATATAGCCGATGACAGCCAGGCTCGCTGCGGATATCGGCGGAACGTTCACCGACGTCGTGCTCGAGACGCGGGAGGGGCGGTTCACGACGAAAGTCCTGACGACTCCGTCCCCTGAAGCCGGTGTCATGGAAGGCATTCGCCGTGTGCTCGCGGAGGCAAAGTGCAAGCCAGGCGATGTGCAAAGCTTCATCCACGGCACCACGCTCGCGACCAACGCGCTGATCGAGCGCAAGGGCGCGCGCACCGCGCTCGTCACCACCGAAGGGATGCGCGACATCCTCGAGATGGGATACGAGAAGCGCTTCGAGCAGTACGACGTATATATGGAGCGTCCAGCACCGCTCGTGCCGCGGCCGCTGCGGTTCACGGTTGCCGAGCGGCTCGACGGCCGGGGGCGCGTGCTGCAGCCGCTCGACGAAAATGCAGTGCGCGCGGTGGGCGAGCGCCTGCGCGCCGAGCGCGTGCAGGCAGTGGCGATCGGGTTTCTGCATGCGTATGCGTGGCCACAGCACGAGCAGCGTGCCGCGGCGATCCTGCGCGAGATGCTGCCCGCGGAAGTGACGATCTGCGTCTCGAGCGAAGTGTGCCCCGAGATCCGCGAGTACGAGCGCTTCTCCACCACCTGCGCCAACGCGTATGTCCGGCCGCTGATGCAGGGCTACCTGCTGCGCCTTCGCGCCGAGCTCGAGGTCATGGGCTTTCGCTGCTCGCTGCTGCTGATGATGTCGGGCGGCGGACTGACCACGCTCGAGAACGCGGCGCGCTTTCCGGTGCGGCTGGTCGAATCCGGCCCCGCCGGCGGCGCGATCCTTTCTTCGTGGATCGCGCGCGAAAGCGGCCTGGATCGCGTGCTCTCGTTCGACATGGGCGGCACGACCGCCAAGATCTGCCTGATCGATGAAGGCGAGCCCGAGCGCGCGCGCGCGTTCGAGGTGGCGCGCGCCTACCGCGACGTCAAGGGAAGCGGCCTGCCGGTTCGCATTCCGGTGATCGAGATGATCGAGATCGGCGCTGGTGGCGGCTCGATCGCGCGCGTCGACGCGATGCAGCGCATCACCGTCGGGCCCGATAGCGCCGGTGCCGATCCCGGACCTGCGTGCTACGGCCGAGGCGGCACGCACCCTACCGTCACCGATGCAGACCTCGCGCTCGGGCGGATCGACCCGGAACTGTTCGCCGGACGGACGTTGCGCCTGAGCGTCGGCGCGGCACAAGCGACGCTTGCGGCGCGCATCGGCAAGCCGCTCGGCCTCGAGCCGCCCTGGCATGCGGCCGGCGTCTCGGAGATCGTCGAAGAGAACATGACGAACGCGGCGCGCGTGCACGCGATCGAGCGCGGCAAGGTCATCAGCCGCTACGCGATGATCGCGTTCGGCGGCGGCGCGCCACTGCATGCCGGGCGCCTCGCCGAGAAGCTTGGCATCTCGAAGGTCGTGATCCCGGTCGGCGCGAGCGTCGGCTCGGCGATCGGCTTCTTGCGGGCGCCGGTGGCGTTCGAGGTGGTGCGCAGCTTCCGCGTCGTGCTTTCGAATTTCGATGCGAAGCAGGCAAACGAGCTGCTTGCCTCGAGCGAGGCGAGCGCGCGAGAAGTCGTCCGTCAGGCGCTGCCGGATGCGCCGGTTACCGTACGGCGTGCGGTGGACGCGCGCTATATCGGGCAGGGGCACGAGCTGACTTTGCCGCTGCCGGACAGATCCTTGGGTGAGGAAGACGCGCAGCGTCTGCGCGGACAGTTCGAGCAGCTTTACCGTAGCGTCTACGGGGTGACTCTTCCCGGCCAGGACGTCGAGCTTGTGACCTGGTCGGTCACGGTCTCCGATCCGATCGAGGAACCTGCGGCGCGCCGTCCGGTAACGAGGCGCCCTGCCGACGCACCGCGCTCGCGACGCGAGGTCTACGAGCCGGCGCTTGGCCGCATGACCGAGTTCGCCGTATACCAGCGCGCCGATCTCTCGAGCGGGGAAGCGCTCCCCGGCCCGGCGCTGATCGAAGAAGCACAGACCACCACCGTGGTTCCAGCGAGCTTCACCGCGTATATTGAAGGCGAAGGCAGGATCGTCCTGGAGCGGCGCAATGAATGAAGCATTGAAGCGCATTCACCTGCAGGTGATGTGGAACCGGCTGATCGCGGTCGTCGAGGAGCAGGCGCAGGCGCTGCTGCGCACCGCGTTCGGTGCGATCACCCGCGAGGCAGGCGACCTTTCCGCAGGCGTCTACGACACCCGCGGCAACATGCTTGCGCAGGCGGTGACTGGCACCCCCGGCCACGTCAATTCGATGGCAGCGGCCGTCAAACATTTTTTCGCCCGCTTCCCGATCGAATCGATGCGCGCCGGCGACGTCTTCGTCACCAACGATCCGTGGATGGGCACCGGGCACCTGTTCGACTTCGTCATGGTGACGCCGGTATTCCGTGGCGAGCGGCCGGTTGCGCTCTTCGCATCGACCTGCCATACCGTGGACGTCGGCGGCGTCGGCTTCAACGCGGAGGCGCGCTCGGTTTACGAGGAAGGGATCTGCATCCCGCACCTCCGCCTGCGCAGCCGCGGCGAACTGGAGGAGCCGGTGCTCGCGATCATCATGGCGAACTCGCGCAACCCGATCGAAGCGCGCGGCGACCTGCTTTCGCTCGTCGCCTGCAACGACGTCGGCGCCGCGCGGCTCTCGGACATGATGCGGGAGTTCGATCTCGAGTCGATCGATGAGCTCGCGAGCCACATCCTGGAGACCTCGCGTGCTGCAACCCGCGCCGCGATCGCGAAGCTGCCGCCGGGCGAATACCGCTGTACCACGCGGCTCGACGGCTACGAGTCACCGATCGAGCTGCGTGCCAGGATGACGATTCGCGATGGCGAGCTGACCGTGGACTACGCCGGCAGCTCAGCGGTTTCCGCGCGCGGCATCAATTCGCCGAAGTGCTATACCGATGCCTACTCGGTGTTCGGATTGAAGTGCATCATCGCTCCATCGATTCCGAACAACGCAGGCTCGCTCGAGCCGTTCCGCGTGCTCGCCGAAGAGAACACCTGCGTGCATCCGCTGCGGCCGGCGCCGGTGACCGCGCGGCACGTGATCGGCCAGATGCTTCCAGACCTGATGTTCGGCTGCCTGTCGCAGGCGCTCGAGGGTCGCGTGCCCGCGGAAAGTGCCGGGTCCATCTGGGTGCTGCCGCTGGCAAGCGAAGGAACGAGCGGCACGCAGTTCAACGTGCTGAACGTCGGCCTGGGCGGCACCGGCGCGCGCCCCGGCAAGGACGGCTTGAACACCACTGCGTTTCCGAGCGGCGTCGGCGTGGTGCCGGTCGAGATCACCGAGAACCAGTCGCCGCTCGTCTTCTGGGCGAAGGAATACCGACCGGATTCCGGCGGCGCGGGCGAGTTTCGCGGCGGCCTCGGCCAGCGCATCGTGATCGGCAACAGTGAGGACGCGCCGTTCTCGATTGCGGCCGGCACGTTCGACCGATTGCGCAATCCGGCCATCGGTCGCGAGGGCGGACGCGCCGGCGCCCCGGGTGCGGTGCGCCTTGCCTCCGGCAAGGTGCTCGCCACGAAGGCGGTGCACGTGGTGCCGGCTGGCGATCGGCTCGTGCTCGAGCTTCCCGGCGGCGGCGGGATGGGGGAGCCGAAGAAGCGCGAGCGTGCGAAGCTGGAGGTCGACCTCGAGGCGGGGCTCGTCACTCCGGAAGGGACGGCGCGGGACTACCAATGAGCGTCGAGACGGTCGAACTCGCGCCCGGGCTCGCCGTCTCGCGAATCGCGAAAGGCAACTGGCAGCTCTCGGCGCGGCACGGCGCAGCCTACGAGCGCGACCGCGCGATCGACGAGATGCGCAAGTTCGTCGAGGCCGGCATCACGCTCTTCGACTGCGCGGATCATTACGTCGGCGTCGAGCAGCTCATCGGCGATTTCCGCAAGCGCCATCCCGACCTGGCCGGTCGCCTCGTCGTCTCGACGAAGCTCGTGCCAGATCTCGAAACGCTCGGGTCACTGAAGAAGCGCGACATCGAGGCGATCGTAGACACTTCGCTTGCCCGCCTTGGCGTAGAGGCGCTCGACCTGGTGCAGTTCCACTGGTGGGAATACGGCGTTCCCGGCTACCTAGAGGCGCTCGGCTGGCTCGCCGACCTGCGCCGCGCAGGCAAGCTGCGCCACATCGGCACGACGAATTTCGACACCGCGCGCCTGCGCGAGATCGTCTCCGCCGGAATCCCGCTCGCAACGAACCAGCTGCAGTGGTCGGTGCTCGACCGGCGACCGGAGCGAGGCCTCGCAGAATTCTGCCGCACGCATGGCATCGCGCTCCTCTGCTACGGCACGGTCGCCGGCGGATTCATGCAAAGCCGGGCGACACGTTCGACGTGGTCGGCGGCCGCATCGTGTTTCCGCCGGGTCGCGAGGCGTCGTTTTCGCTCTACGCGATGATGGCGGTGTTGCCGTTCCTGCCGGCGAAGCAGCGCCCCACCCATCCGAACGACTGGATGACGACCGACACCGACATCGCCTGCCTCGACCCGGCGTGCGGCGCGCGCTTTCAGATCACGCGGCTTGGAAAGCGCACGCTGCGGCACGCCGACTATAGCGCCGTGCCGCTGGAGCCCCGCTAGGAAAGAATCGATGCGAGCGCCTCGGCGGCGCGCGCGAGTTCTTCGTCGTGGTTCAGCAGATCGGCGCAGAGGCGCAGCCGATCGGCGCGAGCGTCGGCCTTGACGCCGCGCGCAGCGAGCTCGCGCGCGAGGCGAGTTGCTTCGGCATGCCGCACCGAGAGAAACGCGCCGAACCCTGCGCCCGCGCCGTCTGCCCGAATGCCGCGCTCGGCGAGCAGCGCGGCAAAGCGCTGCTTTTGCGGGACATGCCACGCGCGCAAACGCTCGACGCCGACCGCGAGCGTGAACTCGAGCCCGGCGAGCGCTTGCACCGGCGCAAGGACCGGGGGCGTCGATTCCAGCCACGCATCGCCGCCGCCAGCGAAGCGCGGAGGATCGGGACGTTCGTAGGAGAACGGGTTTTCCTTCGCGAACCATCCGGTATCGAGCGTGCGCAAGTCATGCCAGCGCGGATGGACATACAGCCAGCAGGCGCCCGGTCCGCCGCGCGTGTACTTGTAGGAGCCGCCGATCGCGAAATCCGCACCCAGCGCGGCGAGGTCGAGCGGCAGCACGCCGGCGTGGTGATAGACATCGAGCAGCACTTTCGCGCCTGTCGAATGTGCCGCACGAATGACGTCTTCGATCCCGGCGACGATCTCACCGGTGCGAAACAGCACGCTGGAAAGCACCACAAGGTCCGTGGACTTTCCGAGTGCGCCGATGAGCGCTTCGGCGCTCGCAGGCGCGGTGGCGAGCTCGATCCGCCCGCGATCCCGATACACGCGCAGCACGAAATCGATCGAGTCGAATTCGGCGTCCGTCGTGACGACGCGGATCGGTGAATCGAAGGAATTGAGCACTGCGCGCAGCCCCTGCGCGGCGCTCGTCTTTGGCACGATCGAATCTTGAGACGGCGCTCCTGCGAGCCGCGCGGTGAGCGCACGGAACCGCTCGCGCACGGCGAGCCACTCGTCCCACGCTTCTCCTTGGTCGCGTACCCAGGCTTCCAGCGCGCGCTGAACGTCGTCGAACACCCGGTCGGGCGGACGGCCGAGCGAATGGTTCGCAAGGTAGATCGGCAGGTCGGGGGCGAGCGCGCGCGAAAAGAGCGGCCTGACCGAGCGCTCGATGCCCGCTTCGTCGAGCGGAGCGCTGCCGAGATCGATCACGCAGCGCCGATCGAAGTGCGCACCTCGATCAGCTCGGGAAAGAGCGAGACCTCGAGCGACTTCCTCAAGAACGCGACCCCGGTGGTGCCGCCGGTGCCGCGCTTGAACCCGATCACGCGCTCGACGGTCTTCACGTGCCGGAAGCGCCAGAGCTGGAAGTTCTCTTCGACGTCGACCAGCTTCTCGCACATGTCGTAGGCGTCCCAGTGCTGCTCCGGCGCGTCGTAGATCGACTTGAACGCGGCGACGACACTGTCATGGCGCTGGTACGGCTGCGACCAGTCGCGCTCGATGCGCTCGCGCGCGATCGGCATGCCGCGGCGCGCGAGGTGGCGCAGGAATTCGTCGTACAGGCTTGGCGAGCGCAGCAGTTGCTCGAGCCATGCATGATGCTCCGGCGTATGGCGATGCACGGCGATCACCGCCGGGTTCTTGTTGCCGAGCAGGAATTCGATGGCACGAAACTGGTGTGACTGCAGGCCCGACGCCGGCCCGAGCACATGGCGGAACTGCACGTACTCCGAAGGCGTCAGTGTCTCCAGCACCGCCCACTGCTCGAAGAGCTGACGCTGGATTTGCTTCACGCGCGCAAGGATCTTGAAGCAGGGCGCGAGGCGATCGGCGCGCACATGGCCGATCGCGGCCTGCAGCTCATGCACGATCAGCTTCATCCAAAGCTCGGCGACCTGGTGCTGCAGGATGAACAGTACCTCGTCGTGGTGCGAGGAGCGCGGCTGCTGCGCGGCGAGCAGCAGGTCCAGGCGCAGGTAGTTTGCGTAGGACTGCTCGGCGGAAAGATCGGTATGGAATTCGGGTGGGCGTTCGCTCATGGCGGGAGAGCTGCGCGAAAAGTGACCCCTATAATGCCACTCCCCGAAACCAGCGCGAGGATCGAACCATGCTGAAGCTATGCGGCTTCCGGATCAGCAACTACCACAACAAGGTGCGCCTCGCGCTGTTGGAGAAGGGCGTGCCGCACGAGGAAGACTCGAACTGCAGGCCGTCGCAGAAGGACGACTGGGTCGCGCGCTCGCCGATGGGCAAGGTGCCGATCCTCGAAGTCGACGGCACGATCCTGAGCGAGTCGGGGGTGATCTGCGAGTATCTCGAAGACGTATTCCCGCAGAAGCGGCTGCTGCCCAGAGACCCGCTCGCTCGCGCCCAGGTGCGCGAGCTCGTCACGCACTTGGAATTGCACGTTGAGCTGGTCGCCCGGCGCCTCTATGGCGCAGTGTTCTTCGGCGGAAGCGCGTCGGACGAGACGCGTGAGCAGGTCCAGAAAGATCTGCGCAAGGGAATTCGCACGCTCGAGCGCCTGGTGAA
>DASUMM010000283.1:0-3083 GCA_036277655.1 Burkholderiales bacterium
TTTCGTGCTGGGCGATCCTGCGCGCAGATGCGGTGGTGGTGCCGCTCACGCCGATGAACGTGACAACGGAGCTGGCGAAATACCTCGAGGACAGCGAAGCGCGCGTCGCCATCGTCGAAAGCGACATCGCCGAGCGCTTCGCCGGCATTTCGCTCGCGCATCTGATCATCGCCGGGCAGACGCCGATCGGCCGGCACGCGCTCGCTCCGTCGGCCGCCCGGCCGGAGGACCTCTGCATGATGCCGTACACCTCCGGCAGCACCGGCAAGCCGAAAGGCTGCATGCATACGCATCAGACCGTGCTGCACAACGTGATCGGCGCGGCGCGCTGGAAGCACGTGACGCCGGATACGGTTGCGCTCGCCACTGCGCCGTTCTTTCATGTCACCGGTCTCGTGCACAGCTTCCTTGCCACCGGGTGGGCGGGCGGCACCATGGTGATCCAGCGCCGTTGGGATCCGCAGCTCGCCGCCGAGTTGGTCGAGCGGCACCGCTGCACGCACTGGGACAACGTGCCGACGATGGTGGTCGACCTGCTCTCGCATCCGCAGGCGCTCCGCCACGACGTTTCGTCGCTCAAGTGGATCTTCGGCGGCGGCTCGGCGATGCCGGAAGCGATCGCGCAGAAGCTCTTCGAAGTCTGCGGCGTGCGCTACATCGAGGGCTACGGCATGACCGAGACGATCTCGCAGACGCACATCAACCCGCCGCAGAATCCGAAGCAGCAATGCCTCGGCATCCCGACGTTCGACACCGAGTCGCTGGTGATCGACCCGGAGTCCCTCGCGCCGCTTCCGCCCGGCGAGCAAGGCGAGATCGTCGTGCGCGGCCCGCAGCTTCTGACCGGGTACTGGAAGAAGCCGGAAGAAACCCGCGCTTCCTGGATCGAGGTCGAAGGAAAACCGTTCTTCCGCACCGGCGATCTCGGCAGCACCGACGACGAAGGCTACTTCTACATCTCCGATCGGCTCAAGCGCATGATCAACGCCTCCGGCTACAAGGTGTGGCCGGCGGAAGTGGAAGCGAAGCTCTACAAGCACCCGGCGATCCAGGAGTGCTGCATCATCGGCTCGCCGGACGAGCGGCGCGGCGAAACGGTGAAAGCAGTCGTCGTGCTCAAGCCCGGCGCGAGCGCCGGCGGCGACGAAATCCTGCAGTGGGCGCGCGGCGAGATGGCGCCGTACAAGGCACCGCGCAAGATCGAATTCCGCGATCGATTGCCGCGCACCGCGTCCGGCAAGATCCAGTGGCGGGAACTGCAGGAGCGCGAGTTCGGCGGCTAGCCTCCCCCAAACGGGGGAGGACATGCGTTTACCTCGCCGCTACGCTTGCCGGCCATGCGCGTCCTGATCGTCGACGATCATCCGCTGCTGCGCGAAGGCCTGTCGCATGTGCTGCGGGAGCTCGACCCGCGCGCCGAAGTGGTCGAAGCCGAGGATGCGACGGGCGCCATCGCCGCCGCCGAGCGCCACGACGATCTGTTCCTGATTCTGCTCGATCTTGGGGTTCCCGGCGCACAGCACCTGAGCCTGCTGCATGCGCTGCGCGCGCGCCGCGAGGAAGTCCCGCTGGTCGTGCTCTCCGCCACCGACGACGCCGCAGTGGTCAAGGAAGCGCTGGATGCCGGCGCCATGGGCTTCATCTCCAAGCGCTCCAACACGAGCCTCGTCGTGAATGCGTTGCGCTTGGTGCTGGGCGGCGGCATCTATGTTCCGCCGCAAGCGCTCGCCGCACTGTCTTCGAGTGCGCTGCCTGCGCAGGCCGCGGACGCGCACCTCGGGGAGAAGGGCGAAGCGCGCCTGTTGCGGCAGCTCGGCATGACGCCGCGCCAGGCCGAGGTGCTCGGCCTTCTGGTGCAGGGAAAGCCTACCAAGGTGATTGCGAAGGAACTCGATCTGGCCGAGAACACGGTGAAGACGCACATCGCCTCGATCCTGCGGTTGCTCAATTGCGCCAATCGCACGCAGGCGCTCTTCGTCCTCAGCCGGCTCGGCGTGCGCCTGCCCGGGCTGATCGGGCAATCGCAGCGCTTCGATCCGCCGGGCTCCGAAAGCGCCTAGCTCGCTCGCAGCGCGGCCGCGACCGCCTGCAACAGCTCGCCGCTGCCTGCCGGCTTGCGAATCACCGTGTATCCTGGCTGCGGGAATCCGCCCGGCATCGAGGGAAGAGTTTCGTCGGCGAGGATGATGCGCGGCACCCCGGTCGCAAACCGCGCGCGCAGCAGGCGGATCGCCGGGATCCGGTGCTCGCCCGGCGCGAGGCGATCGTCGGCAATCACCAGGTCGGGCCCGGAATCGGCAAGCGAGAGCGCGTGCGCAACGGTACGCGCGAGCAACGGAACCGCGCCATGCTGCGCGAGCAGAAAGCCGAGCGCCGCCAGGACTTCCTCGTCGTCCTCGACCACCAGAATCCGTTTGCCGGCAAGATCGACGCGCCCCGCTGGAGCAGGCAGCGGCTGCGCAGCGACATGCGCAGGCGCAACACGCGGAACGACGATGCCGAAAGTCGCTCCTTCGCCCTTGCGCGAGCGCACGTAGATGCGGTGATCGAGCAGGTGCGCCAGCCGCTCGACGATCGCGAGGCCGAGACCGAGGCCCTTGTCGCGCAGCCGCTCGGCATTTTCGAGCCGCACGAACTCGCGGAAGATCTCGCGGTGGCGCCGCTCGTCGATCCCGGGGCCGTTATCGCGCACCTCGATGCAAAGCGCCTCGCCGCGCAGGCGGCATCCGACCAGCACTCTGCCCTTGTCGCAATACCGCAGCGCATTGGAAAGCAGATTGGCCAGCACGCGCTCGAGAATCAGCGGATCGCTCTCGCACCACCAGGCGCTCTGCCGGATGCGCAGTTCGACCGAAAGCTGCGACGCAGGCTCGGCGAACGTGTCCTGCAACCTGCGCAGCACGCGCGCCACCGGGAAGCGTTCGATGCGTGGTACAACCACCCCGGCGTCGAGGCGCGAGATGTCGAGCAGCGCTTCGAGCACGCCTTCCAGGCTGCCGAGCGCGCGCTCCACGCGCTCGATCAGCACGGCGACCTCTGGGTCCTTGTTGCGCAGGCGCAGCGAACCCACGAAGAGCCCTGCG
>DASUMM010000284.1:0-3603 GCA_036277655.1 Burkholderiales bacterium
GCGGACGTCCGCGAGTGCGGCCGCCGGAATGAGGCCTTCGGCAGCGGCATGCGCGGCAGCGAACTCACTGTCGGGTGCGAGCACGAGTTGGCATCGGGTCGAGGCGACTTTCTCGACCAGCTTGTCGATCGCCGCGAGTCGCGCAGGAGCCCGGTCTACGGAGCGGATGTAGATGACGCGCACCTGCTGCGGAAAACGACGCAGGATCGCGGTGTAGATCTCGGGATCTTCTTCGCCGCTATCGCCGATCAGCACGAACGGAAGCGCCGGGTAGGTGGCAAGGAGGTCCTCGATCGCCCTCGCCTTGTGATCCTTCTTCATCCGCAGACCGAAATCCCGCAGCAGCAACGGTCCGGCGGGCAGCTGCTGGCGCTGCAGGAATTCCATCAGCGGCACGTACAGGTTGCGGGGGCTCTTGGAAACGTAGAAGAACGGATTGCGGTCGCGGTGCAGCGCGCCATAGAAGGCCGCCACGCCGGGAAACGGCTTGCGCGTGTGCGAGTTGGAGAGCGCGAGCGTCACGATCATGCGGACCTTGCGCAGGACATTGCTTTCGATGACGGTGTCGTCGATGTCGCTGATGACTCCGAACTCGGCATCCGGGGACGGCACGAGCACCTTGCCGACCTCGGTCACTTCGGGCCATTGCTGCAGTTGCAGCTGGATCTCGTGCCAGCCCGCGGCGAGGGCCGAGGCTTCGAACTCGACGCGGAAATAGCCCTCGCGATCGCTGATCGTCTCCACGGAGAGACCCTGGAAGCTTGCGCGCACCCGCGCGCCGGGCACTTCGTCGCTCTCCAAGCGCTTCACGAACGCAACCAGGTTGCGCCAGCGGCGCTCTGTTTCGTTCGTCGGCCGAAAGCCCTCATCCTCGAGCACACGGCCGCACAGCGCGAGCCGCTCCGGCGTGCCGTATCCGAGATAGGGAAGAAGGAGGATCGGGTCGCGCCAGCGCGAGACCAGCTTGCGCAGCCCCGGAACGCCTGGCCAGCGAGGCATCTTGCTTTAGGCGACTGCGGCCGTCGTGGCCATCCCGCGAATGCGCGGCACCGCGGCGAGCAGCTCGCGCGTGTACTCCTCCCGCGGCGAATCGAGCACCTGAGCGGCAGGGCCCTTCTCGACGAACTTGCCGGCGCGCATCACCGCCACCTCGTCGGCGATGTACTCGACGACGCCGATGTTGTGCGTGATGAAGAGGTACGACATGCCGAGCTCGCGCTGCAGCTCGCGCAGCAGGTTCAGGATCTGCGCCTGCACCGAGACATCGAGCGCCGAAGTCGGCTCGTCGCAGATGATCAGCCGCGGCTGCACGGCGAGCGCGCGCGCAATGGCGAGCCGCTGGCGCTGGCCGCCGGAGAACTCGTGCGGGTAGCGCATCAGCACGTCCGGCCCCATCCCGACGCGCTCGAGCAGGCCGGCGATCCGCTCGCGCCGCGCCGCCGGTTCGAGTTCGGGGAGCAGCGTGGCCGGTCCCTCCTCCAGGATCTCCGCGATCCGCATGCGTGGGTTGAGCGAGGCGAACGGGTCCTGGAAGACGATCTGGATGTCGCGCCGCGCCTCGCGCAGCTCTTCGCCCTCGATCGAGAAGAGGTCCTTGCCCCGCACCTTTGCGGTCCCGTCGATCATCGCCTGGTGGCGCAGGAGCTGGAGCACCGCCTTGCCGATGGTGGTCTTGCCGCAACCGGATTCGCCGACCAGCGCCAGCGTGCGCGCAGGGCCGATCGAGAACGACACCCCATCCACCGCGGTAAAAAATCCGGTCCTGCGCATCAGGAGGCCACTGCGGATGGGGAAGCGAACGCGCAGAGAATCGACTTCCAGCACCGGCCCGCCCTCCAGCGCCACCTTCACCTGCGCCGGTTCAGGGGCCTCTCTGCGGGCCGCCAGGACGGATTTCTCCGAAGTCGGCGCAAGGTCCGTATAGAGCAGGCAGCGGACCAGAGATTTTCCTTCCGTTTCAAATAATTCCGGTGCAATGCTGGTGCACTGCGCGAATACATACGGACAGCGGTCGGAGAAGCGGCAGCGGTTGAATTGCTCGGAAAGGGACGGCACCACACCGGGAATCGCGGCGAGCGGCTCGCCCCGCTTCGCCGCGCCCGGAAGCGCCTGCATCAGCAGGCGCGCATAGGGATGCTTCGGCGCCCGGAAGAACTCCTCGTTCGGCGCCACCTCGACGATCTGGCCGGCGTACATCAGCGCCACCCGGTGCGCCATGTCCTGCACGATGCCGAGGTCGTGGGTGATGAGCAGCATCCCCATGCCCCGCTCCTTTTGCAGCCGCTGCAGCAGCTCGAGGATCTGCGCCTGGATGGTCACGTCGAGCGCGGTGGTCGGCTCGTCGGCGATCAGCAGGTCCGGCTCGGCCGCAAGCGCGAGCGCGATCATCACCCGCTGCTTCTGCCCGCCGGACATCTGGAACGGGTAGGTGTCGATCCGCTTCTGCGGCTCCGGCAGCCCGACCCGCTCGAGCCACTCGATCGCGTGGCGGCGCGCCGCGGCCCCGCGCAGTTCGGTATGGCGCTCGATCACCTCGGTGATCTGCCGGCCGACGGTCATCACCGCGTTCAAGCTCGTCGCCGGCTCCTGGAAGATGATGCCGATGCGCGCGCCGCGAACGCGCTGCATGTCGAGCTCCCGCAGCGACAAAAGGTCGGTGCCGCCCAGCCGCACCTCCCCGGACTCGATGCGTCCGTTGTCCGGCAGCAGCCGCAGCAGCGAGAGCGCGGTCATCGACTTCCCGCTCCCCGATTCGCCGACCAGCGCAAACGTCTCGCGCTTGTCGATCGAGAGCGAAAGCGCATCGACCGCGCGCGCGAGGCCGCTCTCGGTCTCGAGCACGGTGCTCAGGCCGCGCACCGAAAGCATCGGCTCGGCGCTCATGCGGCGTGCCGTACCGCGAGCGCGCTCGACGCGCGCAGCCGCGCGCGCGGATCGAATGCATCGCGCACCGCGTCGGCGAAGAGGTTCGCCGAAAGCACGATCAGGAACATGAAGAGGAACGCCGCCGCGAGCGTCCACCAGATCACCGGCGTCGCCGCAAGCTCCAGCCGCGCGGTGTTGATCATCACGCCGAAGCTGGCGGTCTTCGGATCGACACCGACCCCGACGTAGGAAAGCACCGCCTCGGCGAGCACGAACCCCGAGAACTGCATCACCGTGCTGATCAGCACGATCGGCGCGACGTTCGGCAGGATGTGGCGGGCAAGCACCCGCACTGCACGCACGCCGAACGCGTGCGCCGCCTGGATGTATTCCAGCTCGCGCAGCTTCATGGTCTCGCCGCGTACCAGCCGGCAGAGGCCCGTGAACGACGTGATGCCGAGAATCACGCAGAGGAAGAAGAGCCGCGCGTCGCTGCGCTCGAGCGACGTTTCGAAAAGGCCCGGGTTCGTGTCGATCTTCACCTGCAGCAGCAGCACCGCCGCCGCAATCAGCAGCACGTCCGGAATCGAGGCAAGCAGCGTGTAGAGGTACTGGATTACCTCGTCCACCCAGCCGCGAAAGTAGCCCGCCGCGACGCCGAGCGCCACCGCGAGCGGCAGCACGACCAGCGTCGTCAGTGTTCCGATGACGAGCGCCGTGCGGATGCTCTTCACCGCC
>DASUMM010000285.1:0-6112 GCA_036277655.1 Burkholderiales bacterium
CCGATCGGCCCGATCAGGGGAAGCCTGTCCGGCGACACCGACCGAAAACCGACCATCCCGTCGAGCGTCGAAGGATCCATCCCGTGCGCCGCACCTGGCACGATGCGATCCAGCCGCTCGAGGTTCCCGGCATGACTGGAAGCGCGCGGAGAAGGATCTTCGTCATCGAAGTCATAGCTTGCGCCGGCGATCGAGGAGCCATGGATTGCGGGTAGCACAAATCCGCCGCGCAACACGACCACGTGCGGCGCGAGAAATCTTTCTTCCGGCAGGAACGAGATCTGTCCACGCACGCGGCGAATGCGGATCGTGCTTGACGGGGAAAGCGGCGTCGCGTCTGCATTGGCGAGCACGGCGACCGGCGCCTGCGTAATGCACTTCCCGCCGAGGTCATAAGCCGACCACGTCCCATTCTCGAATGCGAGCCGCGCCACTTCGCAGCCGAATCTTGCCTCAAGCCGCTCTCCGGCGGCGGCGATCTGCGCCGCAATGAGGGAGGCAGGCTTCATCCACCCGCTCGTCGGGAACCAGATCCCGCTTGCCGCTACCGGCACGCCGGCGTGGCGGGTCGCTTCTTCGCGGGACGCGTACCGCGCGAATTCGGCAGGGGGTGCGACCCGAGCGGTTGCCGCGCGTTGCGCGGCGTCTTCTCTTGCGTCGCGCGCAAGTTGGAGCACACCGCATTCGTCCCACACGGGCGGGTGCCCGGCCGCCGCGAGCGCTCGCCAGCGGGCAAGCGCATGCAGAAAGCCGGCGCGCGTAAGCCGCGCGAACAGGCTGTCGTCCGGCGTCATTACCGGATGAAACACGCCGGCGACGCGTTCGGAAGCAGGCGGCGCGGCCTGCCGCTCGAGAAGCGTCACGTTCCAACCGCGCGCGCAAAGCCGCTCCGACACCGCCGTTCCGGCGATCCCTGCGCCGATGACGATCGCGCGGCGATCTGGCCACTCCCGCTGCGGTTTCATGCGCACGCGGCGCTTGTCGATCCGCGCACACAGCATGTCTCGCTTTCGCGCAAAGCCCGGGCGCTTTTCGACGTCGAATCCTGCTGCGCCGAGTGCTGCCCGCACGGAGCTCGCCGCGCTCCAGGTTGCCGCGGTGGCGCCCACCGCGCACAGTCGCCCAATGGCTTTCATCACTGCCGGCGACCACATCTCCGGATTGCGCTGCGGTGAAAAGCCATCGAGGTAGACGGCGTCGGCCCTTAGGCGCAACTCGCGCAGTGTTTTGGCCGCGTCGGCGAATGCCAGCGTCAATACGACGCGGCCGCCCTCGAATTCGAGCCGGTGCACTGCCGGAACCAGCATCGGCCACGAAGCATGCAGCTGCGCTGCGAGCGGAGCGAACTCCGGATAGCGCGCGTGCAGCTCTTCGAGATCGCGCTGCGTGAACGGATGCTTTTCTACGGAGACGAAATGCAGGCGCTCGCACGGCGCCCCTCGCCAGGCCTGCCAGGTGGCAAGGAAGTTCAGCCCGAGTCCGAATCCGGTTTCGAGAATCGTGAAGACCCGCCGGCCCCGCCAGCGCGCAGGCAGCTCGTTCCCTTCGAGAAAGACATGGCGCGCCTGCGCCGGCCCGCCTTCGGCGCTGTGATAGACATCGTCGAATTGCTGCGAATACGGCGTGCCGTCGGACGCAAAGGCGAGCCGGGCGGGAACGAGCGGCTCGGCCACGTCGTTACGCGGCTGCGTTCAGCAGGCGTACTTCGCGCTGCGGCAGCGCGATCCGGATCTGCCTTTGGCGGAACGCTTCCAGCACCGCGCGATTGACCTCGCTCGTCGCCGCCACGTAATCCGGCACTGGCACCCACGGCCCGATCGCGATGCGCACGGACGAATCGCCGAGCCGGCTGACGCCGACCACCGGCGCAGGCTCGGTCAACAGCCGCGGATTCGCCTGCAGCACCTCGCGCACGGCGGCCACCACAGCGTTCAGGTCCGTCTCATAGGCGACGCCGACGGCGACGTCCAGCTGCCGCAGCTTGCCGTAGTTGTGCAGGATCTCGCCGACGATCTTGCGGTTCGGAATCACGACCCGCGACAGGTCGGGATGGCCGAGCGTGGTGCTGGCGAGAGTGATGTCGAGCACCTGTCCCTCTTCTTTCGCGATCGAGATGTAGTCGCCGATGCGAAACGGGCGCGTGACGAGGATCGTCAGCCCGGCGACCAGATTGGCAAGCACGCCCTGCATCGCCAGCGCGATTCCCGCGCCGGCGACGCCGATCCCGGCGATCAGTGGCAGCAGCTCGACCCCGAGATTCTGCAGCGCCATGATGCCGAATACGACGAGCACGAGCATGCGCACCATCTGCTGGATCAGCCGGCGCACTGGCGCATCGAACTGCAGCCGCTCGAGCGTGCGGCCGACTGCGCCGGCAGCCCACCTGCCGACGACGAAACCGGCGATTAGGATCACCGTTGCGACGAGCACCTTCGGCCCGAACTTCATCGCCAGATCGATCGACGTCATCCTCACCTGATCCAGCGCATCGATGGATTCGCCCATGATTTTCCTTTCTTGGTAAGCGTCGGCATTCTATGCGGCGGCGTAAAATCGGATCGTTTTCCACCGGAGTCCTCGAATGAACAAGCCCGTCGACCTGAAGCTCGAAACGATACCGCTGTGGATCCAGGGAAAGGCGAGCGTCCCGCAGGCGGCACGCTGGGGAGACGTCTATAACCCGGCGATCGGACAAGTGATCCGTCGCGTGCCGCTTTGCGATGCGGCGCTCGTCGATTCCGCCGTGCGGGCGGCGACGGCAGCGCTTGGCGAGTGGCGCGACTGGCCGGCACTTCGTCGCGCGCGCGTGATGCAGCGTTTCCTGCGCCTGATGGAAGAGAGCCAGAAGGACCTCGCGCGCCTCGTCACCGAGGAGCATGGCAAGACGCTGCCCGACGCGATGGGCTCGATCCAGCGCGGCATGGAGGTGATCGAGTTTGCTTGCGGCATCCCGCACCTGCTGAAGGGCGAGCACTCCGAGAACGTCGGCACGCAGGTCGACACGCACACGATCCGTCAGCCGGTGGGTGTATGCGCAGGCATCACGCCGTTCAACTTTCCGGTGATGGTGCCGCTGTGGATGTTTCCGATGGCACTAGCGTGCGGCAACACGTTCATCCTGAAGCCTTCGGAAAAGGATCCGTCGCCTTCGATCCGGATGGCGGAGTTGCTGAAGAAGGCCGGACTGCCTGACGGCGTGTTCAACGTTGTGCACGGCGACAAGCAATGCGTCGATGCGATCCTCCATCACCCGGGCATCCATGCAGTGTCGTTCGTCGGCTCGACGCCGATCGCGAAGTACATCTACGAGACCTGCGCGAAGAATGGCAAGCGCGTGCAGGCGCTTGGCGGTGCGAAGAATCACGCCGTGGTGCTGCCGGATGCGGACCTCGAGTTCGCCGCTGAGGCGCTGATCGGTGCGGCGTACGGTTCCGCGGGAGAGCGCTGCATGGCGATCAGCGCGGTGGTCGCGGTAGGTGCGGCGGCCGATCCGCTGGTTGCGCTGCTGAAGAAGAAGGCGGAGGCGATCAAGATTGGTGCGGGCGATCGGGAGGGCGTCGACATGGGCCCGCTTGTCACGCGCGAGCATCGCGACAAGGTGGCGAGCTACGTGCAGCAGGGCGTGAAGGAAGGAGCGAAAGCGGTGCTCGATGGCCGATCGCAGGCACTGCCGCAGGACGGCTTTTACCTCGGCACGACGCTCTTCGACAACGTGACGCCGCAGATGGAGATCTACAAGAACGAGATCTTCGGCCCCGTGCTGGTGGTGCTGCGGGCGAACACGCTCGAGGAGGCGATCGAGATCGTCAACCGCAATCCGTTCGCCAACGGCACGGCAATCTTTACCGAATCCGGCGGCGCTGCGCGGCGCTTCCAGAACGAAGTGAGCGTCGGCATGGTCGGCGTGAACGTGCCGATCCCGGTGCCGGTCGCGTTCTATTCGTTCGGCGGCTGGAAGAGCTCGCTCTTCGGTGATCTGCACGTGCACGGCACCGAGAGCATCAAGTTCTACACGCGCACCAAGGCCGTGACGACGCGCTGGCCGCACCAGGACACGCCGGCGCCCGGCTTCAACATGCCGATGCTCGGATGAACGAAGTGCTGTTCTCGCTCGTGCTCGGCACTGCGACGCCCGGCGGCGGATTCCCGCTTTATGGCGCCGCGTTCGCGGAGATGGTCAATGCACAGGAGCCGGCGCTCCGCATCGAGCCGCGCAGCACCGAGGGCAGCACGCAGAACGTGCCGTTGCTCGAAGCCGGCAAGCTCGACCTTGCGCTGGTCGCCGGAGAGATCGCGTCCGCAGCGCTAGCGAAGCCGGGCACCCAGCTTCGCATTGTCACTGCGATGTACTCCTCGCCTGGGATGTTCATGGTGCGTGACGAGAGCCCGCACCGCGCGATTTCGCATCTGAGGGACCGGCCCGTGGTGCTGGGGACGCAAGCGTCGGGTATCACCGCGCTCGGCCGCACGGTGCTGCAATCGCTCGAGATTCCGGTGCGCGAAATCACGCTCGAGAAAGCGGCCGACGGACCGCCGATGCTGCTCGATGGTCGTGCCGATGCGCTCTGGGGCGCGGGCGTCGGCTGGCCGGCGTTTGCGGCGCTTGCCAAGTCGGGCGGACGCCTCATCGGGCCGAGCGACGGCGAGATCCAGCGCATCCTGGCGAAGAATCTGGCGCTGCAAGCGGTGACACTGCCTGCGCGCAGCTACCCGGGGCAGGATGCGCCGCTGCGCTCGGTCGGATCGTGGAGCTACGTGCTCGCGCGGCCGGATCTGCCGGAGTGGGCTGGCTACCTGCTCGCGCGGGCGATTCATCGGGCGGAGGCGCCGCTTGCGGCGCGTCTGGAGCAGGCGCGGGAGACCACGATGGCGAACACCGTGAGCGCCGCGCCGCGGGCGAATTTGATCCATTCCGGAGTCCAGGGCTATCTGGAGGAAATCGACGTCTTCCGGTGAAGGATCCATTGTGGTACCTTCCGACTGGTTGACTGGTTGAAAGCGCCATGACCCGAGTCGGATCGTTTGAAGCGAAGACGAAGCTGGCGGAATTGCTGGACAAAGTGGAAGCCGGCGAAACGATCACCATTACCCGGCACGGCAAGCCTGTGGCCCAACTGGTGCCGGTGCAGCCGGACCACGACCCGGAACGCATGCGAGCTCTGGTGGAAGAGATCAAGCGGAGCCGAGAGGGCCGCGGCAAGCCGCCGGGACCCGGCACGACGATCAGGGAGTTGATCCAGGCGGGCAGGAAATACTAGGTGGCGCTGGTCCTCGATTCCTCGATCTCCCTTTCCTGGTTCTTCCCCGACGAGAAAAGCAAGTTCACCGACGCGGCGCTGGCGCTGGCGGTGCATGAAGACTGTTGGGTCCCTGCCGTGTGGCGGCTGGAGTTTCCGAATGCGCTTCTCGCAGCGGAGAGAAGGAAGCGGCTGTCGCGCCCGGAAAGATTGCAGGTTCTGGACGAGGTGACGCGGCTCAACCTGCGTGTGGACCCGCGAGTGCACGAGCTGCGCGCCATCAGCGAGATCGCCGAGCGCCACGGACTCAGCACTTATGACGCCGCGTACCTTGAGCTCGCCTCGCGGCTCGATTCCGCGCTGATTACCCTCGACGCGGCGCTTGCGGCCGCATGCGCGGCGGCAGGAATCGACGTGCACGCCCCGGGCCGCACCAGCGCGTCGCAATTGCTGCGGCGCTACAATGTTTAGTATGCGGATCGGAAAAAACCACTAGATCCATGGCCAAGCAGATCTACGACGCCTCCGCGATCCAGGCCCTGAAGGGGCTCGAGCCGGTGCGTCGCATGCCCGGCATGTATACGCACACGATCCACCCGCTGCACATCGTGCAGGAGGCGATCGACAACGCGGTAGACGAGGCGCTGGCCGGGTTCGGCAAGAAAATCACAGTGTCGCTTTTCAAGGACGGCTCGGTTGAGGTCGCCGACGAAGGCCGCGGCGTTCCAGTAGACCTGCACCCGGTCGAGAAGAAACCTGCGGTGGAAGTGGCGTTCACGATGCTGCATGCAGGCGGCAAGTTTTCGCGCTCGGGCGAGAGCGTCTATCACATCTCGGGCGGATTGCACGGCGTCGGCGTCGCGGTCTCCAACGCG
>DASUMM010000286.1:0-3782 GCA_036277655.1 Burkholderiales bacterium
TCGCAGCCGCTCAGAGCGGCGAGAAGATGCTCGAATCCAAGGGCTGTCTTGCCTGTCACGAGCGGGACGCGAAAAAAGTGGGCCCGTCGTTCCGCGAGATCGCCGCAAAGTACCAAGCCGACAAGGGCGCGCAAGGCAAGCTGGTTGCAGCCCTGAAGTCAGGCAAGGGCCATCCGGTCAAGGCGGAGGGCTCCGACGCCGAGCTCAAAGCGCTGGTGGAGCACCTGCTCGCGGCCGGAACGGTTGCCGCGAAGAACGCTGCGAAACCCGAATCGAAGGCGGCCGCAAAGACGGACGCGAAGTCCGCTGCGAAACCGGAAGGCAAGCCGGCTGAATCTGCCGCTCCTTCCGAGAGCGCGAAGGCAGAAGCCCCGGCGGAGAAGCCCGACAGCGAGACCTGCCTCGCCTGCCATGGCAACGCCGGCTTCTCCGGGCCCGGTCCGAACGGCAAGGAACGGCCGCTACACGTCGACTCGGACAGGTTCCTGAACAGCGTGCACGGCAAGCGCGCGTGCGTCGATTGCCACACGAACGTGACAGAAATTCCGCATCCGCCCGGCATGCGCAGCCAGGTGAGCTGCGTCCAGTGCCACCAGGACCTTTGGCAGACCGCGCAGCAAGAGGGGAAGGCCCAGGAGCATCCGCGCCTCGGCGTGGTGGTCGAGCAGATCGAGCGCTACATGAAATCGGTGCACGCCCGGCCGAGCCGCACGGATCAGTCGCGCACCAACGCGACCTGCTACAACTGCCACGACGCCCACTACGTCTACCCGATCGGCAGCACGGAGCGAGCGGAATGGCGGCTCAACATTCCCAACACCTGCGGCAAATGCCACGTCAAGCAGCGCGAGCAGTACGCGACGTCGGTGCACGGCAAGGAAGTGCTGGAGAACAAGAACGCGTATGCGGCGATCTGCTCCGACTGCCATACGACGCACGACATCGGGCAACCATCGACGGCCTCCGCCAAGCTCGCGATCACGAAGAACTGCGGCAACTGCCACGTCGAGAGCTACGAGACCTACCGGCAGACCTATCACGGCCAGGTGCATCGGCTCGGGTATTCGTACACCGCGAAGTGCTACGACTGCCACGGCAGTCACGGCGTGCAACGGGTGGCCGATCCGAAATCGAGCGTGCATCCGAACCAGCGGCTGGAGACCTGCCGCAAGTGCCACACGCAAGCGAGCGCCGGCTTCGTCTCGTTCGAGCCGCACGCGACGGTGCACGACCTCAAACGCTATCCGCACATGTGGATCGCGGCGAAGGGGATGCTCGCGCTTCTGGCCGGCGTGTTCCTGTTCTTCTGGACGCACACCGCGCTGTGGTTCTACCGCGAGTACAAGGAGCGCCGCGAGCGCAAGAGCCGCCCGCAGGTGGCCACGGCCGAGATTCCGCACCATCAGCAAAAGCACTTCCGCCGCTTTGCACCCTGGTGGAGACTCGCCCATCTGGTGTTCGCAGTCAGCGTGATGACGCTCGTTTTGAGCGGCATGGCGGCGCTCTACCCCGATACGGGATGGGCGAAGTTCGTCGTCGGCATGTTTGGCAGCCCGAGGGTGGCGGGCATCGTGCATCGGGTCGCCGCCTCGCTGATGCTCGGCATCTTCTTCGTGCACCTGGTGTATTTCGTGCTCCGCATCGGCCGCAATCCTCTGGGGTTCAACTGGTTCGGCCCGGTCTCGCTGGTGCCGACCTGGAAGGACCTCGATGACATGATCGGGATGTTCAAGTGGTTCTTCGGCCGCGGCCCGCGACCAATGTTCGATCGCTGGACCTACTGGGAGAAGTTCGATTACTGGGCGGTGTTCTGGGGCATGGCGGTGATCGGCGGCAGCGGCTTCATGCTGGCCTTCCCGGAGTGGACCGGGTCTTTCCTGCCCGGCTGGGTGTTCAACGTGGCAACGCTGGTGCACGGCGAAGAAGCGATCCTGGCGGCGGTGTTCCTGTTCACGGTGCACTTCTTCAACAACCACTTCCGGCCGGACAAGTACCCGCCGCCCGATATCGTGATGTTCACCGGCACGGTGCCGCTGGAGGAATTCCGCCGCGAGCACGCGCTCGAGTACCAGCGGCTGCGCGACTCCGGCGAGCTCGACAAGTACCTCGTCGACGCGCCGTCCGAGCCGATGACGCTCGGCTCGCGCATTCTCGGACTCGTGCTGATCGCGATCGGACTGACGCTGCTCGTGTTCGTCGTGACCGGATTCCTCGGCCTCGGCTAAGACTGGGTGAGTGAAGCACGATGAAATGGCCGCGAGGCTTTCGCTGGCTGGCTTGATCTTGGTCAACTTCGGCGCCAGGGCGGCCGCAACAATCTGCCATGCTCGTCGCGCGCGCCTCTTTCGGGCGCAAAACTCATGAGGAGACGCCACCGATGAGACCCGGCAAGAACCCGCAGGGCCTGCTCGCATCGATCGCGATCGTCTGCGCCTTCCTGTTCGCCGGCTTCCCGCCTGCCGCAGCGCAACCCGCCAAGCCTGCCGCGGTGACGCGCGCGGACTTGCGGCCGATCTATGCCACCGCCCCCGACGTGGCCGAAGGAAAGCGGCTGGCGGAAGTGTCCTGCACACGCTGCCACGGAACGAACGGCGTCAGCGCGACCGCGGGCATTCCCCACATCGCGGCGCAGCGCAGCCCCTACCTCTATGCGCAGTTGCGCGCTTATCTGCAGGGAACGCGGCCGCAGAGCGCGATGACCGGCGCGGTGAAGTTCCTGAGCGACGATGCGCTCGTCAAGGTCTCGGCGTATTTCGCCAGCCTCGATCCGGCGCGGCCCGCGCCACCTCCGAAAGCCGCTGCGTCGCGGCCCGATCCGCTCCAGGCGGGGAAAGCCGCGGCCGCCGCATGCGCCGGCTGCCATGGCGACAACGGTGTGAGCAGCACGCCAGGCTCTCCGAGCCTCGTCGGCTTCGATCCGAAGTACTTTGCCGCCGCGATGGCGGCGTACAAGAGCGGCCAGCGCAAGCACGAGCTGATGAAGTCGCTCGTCGCCACCGTGAGCGACGCAGAGGTGAGCAGCCTGGCGCTTTTTTACGCGCTGCAGAAGCCGGCGCGCGCCGGGACCCCTGCGGCCGGAGATGCAAAGGCCGGCAAGGCGGCCGCGGCGGCCTGCTCGAGCTGCCATGGCGACAGCGGTGTCGCCGCCGACCCCGCCACCCCGAGCCTCGCCGGACAGGACGCGCAGTACCTCGCCACCGCGACTTCGCAGTACAAGGACGGCACGCGCAGGGACGAAGCGATGAAAGGCATCGTCGCCGGACTCGACGACAAGACGATCCGCGATATCGCCGCGTTCTACGCCTCGCAGCAGCCGCAGCCGCCGAAGGTGCGCAGGCCGCTCAGCCTCGCGGAGTGGACCGAGCGCTGCGATCGCTGCCATGGCATCAACGGCAACAGCGGCGACCCGGTGGTGCCCGCCATTGCGGCCCAGCGCGCCGACTGGCTCGAGCCGGTGCTGCATGCCTATCGCACCGGCGCGCGAAAGAGCAGCGCGATGGGCGCGATGACTTCGGTGATGAGCGACAGCGAGGCGAAGGAGATCGCGGCGCACTACGCGCGCCAGACGGCGAGGGCCGTCTCTTTCGTGGTGCTGCCGTGCAATTGAAGCGAAATCCTGCAGGGAGGGGCGACGCGTGAGCGAACAACCGCCGGTCCACCGGCTGTATCACCACTTCTCCGAGCTGCCGGCGAGCCTGCGCGTCATGTATACCGCGGTGTTGCTCGTTCTCGGCCTCGGCTATCTTTTCGCGCTGGTGTACCTGTTTCACTCGCACTCGGCG
>DASUMM010000287.1:0-4741 GCA_036277655.1 Burkholderiales bacterium
GCTGCTGATCGTCTATATCGGTGCGCCGGTAATCAAGCTGAAGGACGAGGCGCTCGCGACCGTCGTTGCGATCGGCATCGCCATGGCGATCGTCGACCTCTGGCAATCGATGAAGTCGAAGGAAGACTAAGAGCCTCAACCCCCCGAGGTTGCGCCGGGCCGCGATGCGGCGTCACCCTCGTCCTTGGAGAGCGAACGGCTGAAGCGCCGCAACCGCGACAGGTCGTCCGAATCCACGACGTGGCGCAGGAAGAGCATCGTGTGCGCAATGGCGTTCTGGTAGGGATTGGCGCCGTCGAAATGCGCGGCGGCATAGCGATCGACCGCGCCGAGTTGCTCATCGATCCGCCTGCGAGCCACGTTCTGGTAGTAGTCCGGCGTCTTGCGGATCAGATCCTCGGCCGAGCGGTAGTTCACCACTTCGCGCCCGTCGAGCAGTTTTTCGCGCGCGATTCCGCCCCAGACGAATTCCTCGTACAGGAAGTCGCGGCATTTCTCCAGGTACGCCCGGTCGGACATCTGCGCGATCAGGTCGGCCGTGCCGACCATGTAGCCGAGCAGCCGATCCTTCGGATCGGCGACCTGAAGGTCCGCGACGTCGTATTCGTAGCCGGTGAAGTGCACCAGGCGGCTCGCGAGCGGCGCCTCTTCGACAAAGCCGATCTTCGGCAAGTACTGCGAGAGAAAATCGGAGCTGCGCGACACGTGCGTCTTCGTGAATACCGCGCCGTTCTGCACGCCTGCTTCGGATGCCTGCCGCAGGTATCCCGCGTCGTGCAGCAGCGCGATGATGACCCCGAGCATCGCGCGGCGCGCGCCCAGCCGGTTCGGCACCGACTGGATCCGCTCGTGGCCGTCGATCAGCCGCGCCATCGCAAGCGACACGTCGAGCGTATGGCGCAGGTCGTGGTAGAGCGTGTCGCAGCAAAGGTAGCCCGGGTAGGCGCCGCGAAAGAGCGCCCGCGTGTCGGCGAAAGCCGCAACCAGCGGCGTCAGGTCGGCGCCAGGGTAGCGTAGCGAAAAGAGGCCGAGGACCCCGCCGCAAACGGCGTCCGGGTCCTCGACATTGATGTGGTTCGCAACGTCATTCTGGGCCAAGCGACCTGGCATCGGCAGGCCATTTCCTTCCACGTTCGGCCCGGCATTGTTCCCGGGGAGGGCAGGCCGGCGCTGTGACTTATTGCACATCGCGGAGCAAACAAGCGGGAGCCGGCCGGTAAGCCGGGTTCTGTCGGCGCTTTCGCGGGAAACCCGCGGCAGCGCCTGGCAGCCATTCCTCTGGGCCCCGGGTTACCCCGATGGCTCGGTGCCACCTACCCGCAAGCTTCGGCCGAGCCGGCCTCGAGCGCTTGCCTATTTGGTGTTGCTCCGGATGGAGGTTGCCGCGTTTCACCCTCACTCAACCCGTTGCCGGATCGAGCGAGACTCGTCTCTGTGGCCCTGTTCGTCGCGTCGCCGCGCCGGGGCGTTACCCCGCATCCTGCTCTGTGGAGCCCGGACTTTCCTCCACGCCTTGCGGCGCAGCGGCTGCCTGGCTGGCTCCCGGCTGCGATTTTACCGCGGCGCGCGATGGCTTCGGCCGGAAATAACGCTCGTCGCAGTAGAAGACGGCGTCTGCGCTTTGCGGCAGCCACCCGGGATAGCCGAACACCGGCAGCGAAGCGAGGTGCTCCGGCGTATGCGGCGTGCCGAGCCACCGGGCTGCCGCCGCGTCGGGATCGTCGGCGCTGCTGACGAAGATCGCCTTGCAGGTGATGCCGGCCCACGGTTCGAGCGCCTTCTCGAGCACCGCATGACCCAGCACGACGAAGCGCAAGGAGCGCAGCACGCGCTCGCGGTTCGCCCAGAAAAGCTCCTTCCACTGAAACGCGCGGATCATCGCTTCGAGCGCGGGATCGCCGCACCGCACAATCGCACCGCCTTCGTCAAAGAGCGTGAGCATGTCGCGTACACGGCCGCGCCGAGCGCCTTCGCGCGGAATCTCGGCCGCATGCAGCGCGTTGATTGCAGCTTTGGTGCGCGGAAACGAAAGCCAGGCGAGCGCGTTGAACAGGTCGTGCCAGTTTTCCGTGCGGGTGGCGACGCGCCCGGTGCGATGGACCTGCACTTCGTAGTACGGATCGGCGCTCGAGGGCTCGACGAAGCGGACCGGCTTTCCGGTGGCGGTGCGCACTTGCGCTTCCTCGGCGAGCGCGTTCAGTGCTGCGCGCGTCGGCCAGCCGGCGCGCGGCAAGCGCGCCAGCCACGGTCGAACCGCATCGAAAATCGGATGAGCTGCTAGGTTTCGAGCAGCTTCCAGGGGATCGTCTCCCCGGCGCGCAGCGGCACCAGTTCCGCTCCGTCGCCGAACGGAAGCGCCTGCGGGATGGTCCAGTCCTCACGCACCAGCGTGACCTTGTCGCGATTCGGCGCGAGCCCGTAGAAGCGCGGCCCCGCGAAGCTTGCGAAGCCCTCCAGCTTGTCGAGCGCACCGGCTTCCTCGAACGCGCAGGCATACAGCTCGAGCGCTGCGTGGGCGGTGTACATGCCGGCGCAGCCGCAGGCTGTCTCCTTTGCTGCGCGCGCATGCGGCGCGCTGTCGGTGCCGAGAAAGAATTTCGGGTTGCCCGAAGTGGCGGCCTCCACCAGCGCTTCGCGGTGCTCCTCGCGCTTCAAGACCGGCAGGCAGTAGTGATGCGGTCGCACTCCGCCCTGGAAGAGCGAATTGCGGTTCATCAGCAGGTGGTGCGCCGTGATGGTGGCGGCGATCTTCGGCCCGGTCACCTCGACGAAGTGCACCGACTCGCGCGTCGTGATGTGCTCGAGCACCACGCGCAAAGTCGGAAAGCGCGCCACCAGCGGTCCGAGAACCTCCTCCAGGAAGGCCTTCTCGCGATCGAACACGTCGACCGCCGGGTCGGTGACTTCGCCATGCAGAAGCAGCGGCAGGTCGACCTCGGCCATCCGCTCGAGCGCCCGGTAGCAGCGCGAGATGCGGGTGACGCCGGCCGCCGAATGCGTCGTCGCACCGGCCGGGTAGAGCTTGACGGCGTGCACGCGCCCGGACGCCTTCGCCGTGGAAATCTCTTCCGGCGGCGTGTCGTCGGTCATGTAGAGCGTCATCAGCGGCTCGAAGCGCCTGTGGGCGGGCAGTGCGCTCAGGATGCGCTCGCGGTAGGCGAGCGCTTCGCGCGTGGTGCGGACCGGCGGGGTCAGGTTCGGCATCACGATCGCGCGGCCGAAGCGGCGCGCGCTGTCTCCGACGACCGCGGCAAGCGCTGCCCCATCGCGCAGGTGCAGGTGCCAGTCGTCCGGGCGGGTGAGCGTGAGCCGATCCATGCGAGGCGATTTTACTTGGCGCGTTCGAGCGCGATCTTGTACAGCGCGTTCTTCGGCGCGCCAGTGATTCTCGCCGCCAGCCGCGCCGCTTCGCTCGCCGGAAGCGTCTCAAGAAGCAAGTTGAGCACGCGCTCGCCTTCGGCAAGCGCATCGGGCCTCGCCGGCCGCTCGGCCGGCGCCAGCACGAACACGAACTCACCCTGCTCGCGGTGCGGCGCTCCCTGCAGCCACGCTTCGGCGTCGCCCAGGCGCATGCGCGCCACTTCCTCGAATTTTTTCGTCAGCTCGCGGCCGACGACGATCTCATGCTCCGGCCCAAAGCGCTCGACGAGGTCCCGCAGCGTTTCCGCCGCCCGGTGCGGCGCTTCGTAGATCACCACCGGCAGGTCGGGCCGCAGTTCGGCGAGCGCCTTCCTGCGCGCGCTTGCCGCCGCCGGGAGGAATCCGGCAAACAGGTAGCCGGTCGCCGGAAAACCGGCGGCCGACACCGCCGCTGCCGCCGCGCTCGGTCCCGGAATCGGCACCACCCGGACGCCGGCCCGATGCGCGGCCTGCACCAGGTGCGCTCCCGGATCGGAGATCGCGGGCGTCCCGGCATCGCTCACCAGCGCCACGTCTTTCCCCTCGGTGAGCGCCCGCAGCAGCTTCACCGCCGCCCGCTGCTCGTTGTGCCCATGCATCGCCACCGTCGGCGTCGTGACGCCGTAGCGGGCGAGCAGCGTTCGCGAGGTGCGCGTGTCCTCGCAGGCGACGAGCGAGGCCGAGCGCAGCGCCTCGATCGAGCGCGGGCTTGCATCGGCGAGATTGCCGATCGGGGTGGCGACGACGTACAGGATGCCCGGCATGAACGTTGGTCAACGCGGGGTGCGGTCGATTCGTTAAGCCTGCCATGAACGAAGCGGGAGCGCGAGCCGAAGAGTTGTGCGCCGAGCTGCTGCGGCGCGCCGGGTTGCGGATCCTTGCGCGCAACTGGCGCTGCCGCCACGGCGAGATCGACCTGATTGCCGAGGAAGGCAGCACGCTCGTCTTCGCCGAGGTGCGCTATCGCGCCAGCGCGAGCTTCGGCGGGGCGGCGGAAAGCGTCACCGATGCCAAGCGCAACCGCCTGCTTGCCGCGGCGAGCCTGTATCTCGCCAACCTGCGCCGGGAAGCGAACTGCCGGTTCGACGTGCTGTTGCTCGACAACCTGCAGCATGCGCATATCCGCTGGATCCGCAACGCGTTTTCTGCTTAGCGCGCTCGCTTGTGCGGCTGCCGCCACGGCGCTAGGCGAGACGCCGGAAGCGCGCGCAAGCGTGCGGTTGCTGGTGCAGAGCTCGCCGCTCGCGGGTTTTCGCTACGGCGATGCGCCCGAAGTCTGGTCGCAGATGAAAAACGGCGACGCGCTCGATCTCGTGCGCGAGCCGGCGAATCCGCACGATCC
>DASUMM010000288.1:0-12988 GCA_036277655.1 Burkholderiales bacterium
GCGAAGCGCGCACGCCACGCTCGCCGACTGGCAGGGCTCGAAGGGCAGGCGCGCGGCCTGATTCAGGCGGCGCGTGCGAGTTCGGTGTCGGGCTCGACCGCGTCCAGCGCTTCGAGCAGGAGCGCCGGGTCGTTGCGCGCAAGGCGCGCCGGGTCCGAAAGCATTTGCCGCCACAGGCGCGCGCGTCGCTCGGCGTGGTAGAGCCCCAGCATGTGCCGCGTAATGTGCCGTAGCGCGGTGCCCGAGCGCACCTCGACCAGCGCATAGTCGTACAGGGCGCGAACGACTTGCGCGCGCGCATCTCCGGGCCTGGAGAGGAGCCATGGGTCGTGGTACGCCGCGCGTCCGAGCATCACGCCATCGACCCGTGCCCGGTGGCGCAGGATGTCTGCGCGACTCGTGATGCCGCCGTTCAGCACGATCTCCAGCGCCGGAAAATCCTCCTTCAGCCGATAAGCGAATTCGTACTTGAGGGGCGGCACCTGCCGGTTTTCTTTCGGCGACAGCCCTTTCAGTATCGCGATTCGCGCATGCACGAAGAACGTCGCGCAGCCCGCTTCGGCAACGGTACCGACGAAATCGCGCACGAATCCATACTCGTCGTGGCGGTCGATCCCCAGGCGGTGCTTCACGGTCACCGGTAGCGACACCGCGTCGCGGATCGCGCGAACACAGTCGGCCACCAGCTGCGGCTCGGCCATCAAGCAGGCGCCGAAAGCGCCATGCTGCACGCGCTCGCTCGGGCAGCCGATGTTCAGGTTGATTTCGTCGTAGCCGTACCTCTGGGCGAGACGTGCGCACGCAGCCAGGTCCTCCGGCTCGCTGCCACCGAGCTGAACGCCGACGGGATGCTCGGCGGGATGGAACGCGAGATGGCGATGCGGCTCGCCAAGCAAAAGCGCGCCGGTCGTGATCATCTCGGTGTAGAGGAATGCCTCGCGGCAAATCTGGCGCAGGAAGTACCGGCAGTGCCGGTCCGTCCAGTCCATCATCGGGGCGACGCAGATCTGGTGCATGTTGGACGGGGAGCGCGAGCGTTAGCGCGCCAGGGATTTCACCAGATCGAGAAGCGCTTGCATCTTGAGCGGCTTCTGTACGGTCGCATCGGCGCCCGCTTTCTTCGCCACAGCGAGGTAGTCGGTGTCCATGGGTCGGGCCGCCGACATGGCGATGATCTTCGCCGCCGGAATCTTCTGCCGCAATGCCGCGATCACCTCGAAACCATCTCCTTCGGGCATGAAGAGATCGGTGATCACGACATCGGCCCGAAAGAGGCCCTGGATCTTGAGCGCCGCGCGGCCGTTTTCGGCAACCTGGACCGTGTAACCCGCGTGCTGCAGTTCCGCCTGCAGGAGCGCGCGCATATCCGGGCTGTCGTCGATCACCAGAATTCTGGTCACGCTCGTCTGCATATGGTTATCGCAAGTCCGCCGCGCGCTGGCGCATCATTGCCACGACGCAGGCCTTCTGCTCTTGTGGCTTGGCCCGCCGGCCGCATTCCGCGTCCCGATACGTCTTCCATGCGTCCGCGCTGCGCCGGAACTTGTCGGCGGCGGGCTCGCCGCCCGCCTGCAACGCTTCCGTGTAGTGCTTTGCGTAAAGCTGGGTCAGCTCGCTCTCGGCCAGCTCGTGCAGAGCATTGAGGCATTCCTCCGTGGAGGCTCCGCCGCGCCGGCATTGCAGGAGCGGAGAAGCATCGCGCCGCGGCGTCCAGTGGAAGAAGACGGCCCGCTTGTCCTGCGCGAGCAGGCAGAGAAAACGGAACTCGACCGGGCGGCCGCCGGCATAAAGGATGGCGCCGTTTCCTTCCAGCAGCGAGGAGACGAACTGACTGCCGACGTTCCTCGTGTATCGCGCGATCTGCAGGTCGGTGTCCTGGTCGAACACGATTGCTTTCACCTGATCGTTTCCCTTGCGAATTTCCTTCTCGGCGTAGCTGCGGCAGGTCTCGGCCGCTGGGCCCGTGTATTGCGCAAGGGCCGCAGCCGGGACGAACGCGGCGACAAGCAGCGCGAGCAGTCCTTTCATCGCGGATACTGCTTTGTCGAGTCTGCACGCACGCGGGTGAGGCCGAGCAGGCTGCGCGTGAACGGCGCCGGCACGCCGGCCTTGTCGGCGATCTCGAGCGTGCCGGTGAGCAGGCCATCGATCTCGAGGCCTTTCCCAGCTTCCAGATCCTGCAGCATCGAGGTCTTGAAGCGCCCCAGTGCCCGCGCCATGTCCATCCGCGCTTCCGGGTCGATGTCGGCATCGACCCCGATCGCACGCCCGATTGCAAGGCACTCGCGCATGATTTCCACCATGTAGGCCTTGACCTCGGCATCGGCCAGGAGCCGGTCCGCCGTTGCAAGCGTCAGCGCGGAAACCGGATTGAAGCTGATGTTGCCTAGCAGCTTCACCCAGAAATCGCGCTCGATGAAAGGGCTGACGATCGTCTCGAACGCCGCGTTGCGCAATTCGTGCGCGAGGCGCTCGGTGCGCTCGGTGTTCCTGCCGCCGGGCTCGCCGATGATCAGTCGCGAGCCCATGTTGTGCCGGATCACGCCGGGCGCCTCGATCGAAGCAGCGAGGTGCACTACGCATCCGATGACGCGCTCGGTTGGAATCGCCTGCGCGATCCCGCCGCCCGGGTCGAGGCTCTCCAGGCGCAGCTTCCCTTCACCGAACCGAAGCCGGTCGAAGAACCACCACGGCACGCCATTCATCGCCGTCAGGACGCACGTGTGTTTGCCGAGCAGCGGCGCGATCGTTGCCGCGACCTCCCGCATGCTCTGTCCCTTCACTGCGACGATTACGTAATCCTGCGGACCGATGCGCGCCGGATCGCTTTCGGCACGCACTTTTTCGGTGACCGGTGCTCGTTCCGACTCGACGCGCAGGCCGCGTTCGCGAATCGCCGTAAGGTGGGCGCCACGCGCAACGACGGACACGTCATGGCCCGACCGCGCGAGCCACGCGGCGGCGAGGCCGCCGATCGCTCCGGCGCCGTAGATGCACATTTTCATGGTCTAATTTTACCGTTCGAGGAGATTTCCGATGTTCCCCTTCATGAAGCAGCTGAATGCGCTGTTGCCGGCGCAAAGCACCATTCCCGGGCGCGCGGAAAAGATGCCGGTGCCCGCAAAGCATTTCATCCTCGGCCATCCGCTGCAGCCGCCGTTCCCGCAAGGAATCGAGCAGGCGGTGTTCGGCATGGGCTGCTTCTGGGGCGCCGAGCGGCTGTTCTGGCAGATGAAGGGCGTGTACACGACCGCCGTCGGCTACGCCGGTGGCCAGACGAAGAACCCGACTTACGAAGAAGCGTGCAGCGGTTTCACGAACCATGCCGAAGTGGTGCTCGTCGCATTCGACCCGCAGATCGTGAGCTATGAAGAGCTGCTGAAGGTCTTCTGGGAAGGTCACGACCCGACGCAAGGGATGCGCCAGGGAAACGACCGCGGCACGCAATATCGCTCGGCAATCTACTGCCATGGCGAAGCGCAGACGCGCGCGGCGCTTGCTTCGCGCGATCGGTTCCAGCAGAAGCTCTCGGCCGCCGGCTTTGGCAGGATCACCACCGAGATTCGCGAGGCGCCGGAGTTCTACTATGCCGAGGACTACCACCAGCAGTACCTCGGCAAGAATCCGGGCGGCTACTGCGGTCTCGGCGGAACGGGCGTGTCCTGCCCGGTGGGAATTACTTCTTCTCCCGCTTGAGGATGATCTTCGCGTCCTCGATCACCTTGAACGGGCTCTTGCCCCACAGGATCGCCGCGTAGAAGAATTTTTCCAGCTTTGCGTCGCTCAGGTCCCGCCACTGGTACTGGTTGACCAGGATGACCTGGCCGGTCATCCCCAGGTCCCCGATCACGGTGAACGCGCCTTCCTGCACCGGCTTCTGCGGCTCGCGATCCCATTTGACCGGATCGATGCGGTCGATCGAGCCGTCCTGCTCGCCGGGATAGACGTCGAACGACCCCTGGCATCCATCGACTGAGCGCAGCGATCCGGCAAGACGATTTCCGCGTGGGGGCATGGCGAAGTTCTAGGCAGCTTTCGCTTCCACGCTGCCGGCTCCGGCCATCAGTTCGCGCAGCACGAACGGCAGGATGCCGCCATGGCGGTAATAGTCGACCTCGATCGCGGTGTCGATCCGGCATCGCACGGTGATTTCCTGGCTCGAGCCGTCCGGCCGGCGCAGCATGACGGTCATGTCCTGCTGTGGCTCGATCGTCGAGAGGCCCGCGATGTCGACGACCTCGTCGCCGGTCAGGCCGAGCGTCGCGACCGAATCCGCGCCCTTGAACTGCAGCGGCAGCACTCCCATGCCGACCAGGTTCGAGCGGTGGATGCGCTCGAAGCTGCGCGCGATCACGGCGCGCACGCCGAGGAGCTGCGTTCCTTTCGCCGCCCAGTCGCGCGACGAGCCGGTGCCGTATTCCTCGCCGCCGAAGACGACCGTTGGCGTGCGATCGGCGATATGGCGCATCGCTGCGTCGTAAATCGGCATTTCCTGCCCCTGGTATTTCGTCAGGCCGCCTTCCTTGCCGCCGAGCATCAGGTTCTTGATGCGCACGTTGGCGAACGTGCCGCGCATCATCACCTCGTGGTTGCCGCGGCGCGAGCCGTAGGAATTGAAATCCGCCACCGAGACGTCCTGTTCCTGCAAAAAAATTCCCGCCGGCGAAGTCGGCTTGATCGATCCCGCCGGGCTGATGTGGTCGGTGGTGACGGAATCGCCGAAGATGCCGAGCACGCGCGCGCCGCGCACGTCCTCGGGGGCTGCCGGCTGCATCGAGAAGTCCTCAAAGAAGGGAGGCTCGGCGATGTAAGTCGAATGCGGCCAGCTGTACACCTGGCCGACCGGCGCGGAAATCTTCTTCCACAATGGATTCGCGTCGGCCAGATTCTTGTAGAGCCGCTGGAAAGTGGCGCCGTCCATCGCGAGCGGCATCAGTGCGCGAACTTCGTCCGCAGTCGGCCAGATGTGGCCGATGTAGACGTCGCGCCCGTCCTTCGATCTTCCGATCGGCTCGGAACGGAAATCCTTCAGCATCGTGCCGGCGATCGCGTAGGCGACGACGAGCGGCGGCGAGGCGAGGAAGTTGGCGCGGATGTTCGGGTGGATGCGCGCTTCGAAATTGCGATTGCCCGACAGCACCGCGGCGCACACCAGATCGTTCTTGGTGATCGCTTCCTCGATCGATTGCTCGAGCGGCCCGGAATTGCCGATGCAGGTGGTGCACCCGTAGCCGGCAACGTAGAAGCCGAGCTTCTCCAGGTAGGGCAGGAGCCCCGCGCGCGTGAGGTACTCGGTGACGACGCGCGACCCGGGGGCGAGCGATGTCTTCACGTGCGACTTCACCGAAAGCCCGAGCTCGACTGCCTTCTTCGCCAGCAGGCCGGCCGCGAGCAGCACCCCCGGGTTGGAAGTGTTCGTGCACGAGGTGATCGCGGCGATCAGCACGTCGCCATTGCGGATCTCGATTCCGTCGTACGTCTTGTAGGTTTTGGCGAGATCGCCGGCCGCCTTGTTGAAGCCACTTTCGACGACTGGCTTGGAAAAGAGCTGCGTGAAAGTCGTCTTCACCTGTTCGAGGTCGATGCGGTCCTGCGGGCGCTTCGGCCCGGCGAGCGACGGCATCACGCTCGCCAGATCCAGCTCCACCACCTCGCTATAGTCGATCTGTCCCTTCTTCGGCACGCCGTACAGCCCTTGCGCCTTGAAGTAGCCGGCGAAGGCATTGATTTCGTCGTCGGTGCGCCCGGTGCCCTTGAGGTAGGCGAGGGTCTTGTCGTCGACCGGGAAGAACCCCATCGTGGCGCCGTACTCCGGCGCCATGTTGGCGATCGTCGCGCGATCCGGAACCGCGAGCGACGCGGTGCCCTCGCCGAAGAACTCGACGAACTTGCCGACCACTTTCGCCTTGCGCAGCATCTCGGTGACACGCAGCACGAGGTCGGTCGCCGTTACGGCCGGATGGAGCTTGCCTTTCAGGTGCACGCCGACGACGTCCGGCGTGAGGAAGTACACCGGCTGCCCGAGCATGCCGGCCTCCGCTTCGATGCCGCCGACGCCCCAGCCGACCACGCCGATGCCGTTGATCATCGTGGTATGGCTGTCGGTGCCGACGAGAGTGTCCGGATAGAGAATGCCGTCCTTCCTGTGCACGCCGCGCGCCAGGTACTCGAGATTCACCTGGTGCACGATGCCGATGCCGGGCGGCACGACGCGGAACGTGTCGAACGCCTGCATGCCCCACTTCATGAACTGGTAGCGCTCTTCGTTGCGCTTGAACTCGAGCTTCATGTTCAGATCGAGCGCGCTCTTGGAGCCGTAGTGGTCGATCTGCACCGAATGGTCGACCACGAGGTCGACCGGCACCAGCGGCTCGATCACCTTCGGGTTCTTGCCCATGCGCTGCGCGACGCCGCGCATCGCGGCAAGGTCGCAGAGCAGCGGCACGCCGGTGAAGTCCTGCAGCACGATGCGGGCGACCACGAACGGAATCTCGTCGCTGCGCGGCGCATCCGGCTTCCAGCCGGCGACCTGGCGCACGTGCTCCTCGGTGATCTTGCGGCCATCGCAATTGCGCAGCACCGATTCGAGCACGATGCGCAGCGACACCGGCAGCCGGCTGAGGTTGACGCCAAGCGCGCGGCCGAGTTGCGGCAGCGAATAGAACTTGCCGTGGCTCTTCAGCGTTTGCAGCGTGCCGTGCAGGTTATGCGGCATGAAAGCCCCCGTCATTGATCCAGAGGGCCTCGGCGGAGCAGCTGCCTTGCGCGGCTGCCGTCGCGGCCTGATTCAGTTGGGCGAGCACTTCGGCGCGGCGCTCGAGCAGCTGCGTCAGCTGCTCGTCGCAGCGCGCGATCGGCCGCGGATAGTTGCGAATTTCCTCGGAGAGCTCGGCAAAGCGCTGCTCGAGGAGTTGCCGACTCACTCTTGCGGCTCCGAGAGCGGCCGGAACGTGTACTCGGCGCCGCCGGTCTTGGGCGCGTGCCGCGCCGGCACGGGCGGCGTGCGCTCCTGCGGCGGCTTGTCCCACCAGATGGCGCGGCTCTGCCTCTGCGAGGCGATCTCCTCGGGATGCTGGTCGAGGAAACCGCGAATGAACTTCGTCACATCGGATTCGTATGGCATATCGGCTAGGAAAGGAGGTGGCGCACGCTGTCGCGCTCCTCATGCAGCTCTTTCAGGGTCGCGTCCATGCGCTTGCGGCTGAATTCGCTGATTTCGATGCCTTTGACGACGCTCCAAGTGCCATTCGCGCAGGTTACCGGCTGGCCGTAAAGCACGCCATCCGGGATGCCATGGCTGCCATCGGAGGGAACGCCCATCGACACCCAGTCGCCCGCAGGCGTGCCGGAGACCCAGTTGCGGATGTGATCGATTGCCGCGCTCGCCGCGCTTGCGGCCGACGAAAGGCCGCGCGCCTCGATGATCGCCGCACCGCGCTTTTGCACCGTCGGGATGAACGTGCTTTCGAGCCAGGTCTGGTCGTTGATCATCGGCCAGACTTTCCTGCCCTCGCATTCCGCCTGGGAGAGGTCGGGGTACTGGGTTGCCGAATGATTGCCCCAGACGGTGACCTTGCGCACGGATGCGACCGGCTTGCCGATCTTCGCCGCGATTTGCGAGAGCGCGCGGTTATGGTCGAGGCGCATCATCGCGGTGAACTGGCTCGCCTTCAGGCCGGGCGCATTCTTCATTGCAATCAGCGCGTTCGTATTCGCCGGGTTGCCGACGACGAGCACTTTGACGTCGCGGGATGCGACCGCGTCGAGCGCCTTGCCCTGCGGCGCGAAGATCTTGCCGTTCGCCTCCAGCAGGTCCTTGCGTTCCATCCCCGGCCCGCGCGGACGCGCACCGACCAGCAGCGCCACCTGGGCGTCCTGGAACGCCACGAGCGGATCGCTCGCCGGCACCACCCCGTGCAGCAGCGGAAAAGCGCAATCGTCCAGTTCCATCATCACGCCGCGCAGCGCCTTCTGCGCTTTCTCGTCGGGAATCTCGAGCAGCTGCAGGATCACCGGCTGGTCGCTGCCAAGCATCTCGCCGCTCGCAATCCGGAAAAGGAGCGCATAGCCGATCTGGCCGGCCGCGCCGGTGACCGCGACTCGCACAGGGGACTTCGACATGTGGGACTCCGCGACGATTCGAGAAGGTGGGTGAGCGGATTTTACCGTAGCCTTGCGCGAAACGAGCGGCGTCCTGCGTCATCCGGCAGTGCGGTCGGGTGAGGCGCGGCGCTATAATCGCTCTGGTCGGCAGCAATTGCCGATCCTTCCTCGAAAAATGACGAACGCCGCGACCAAGAAGGAACGTCCGAAGTACCTGAGCCTCGCTGCGCTTCTCTTCGAAATCCGCTTGCCGCTGCCGGGATGGGTTTCGATCCTGCACCGCGTGAGCGGCGTGCTGCTTTTCGCCGGCACGGCGTGGCTGCTCTTCCTGCTCGATCGCAGCCTCGCATCCGAAGCCGGGTTCGAGTCGGCGCGCGCCTACCTCGCGCAGCCGATCGTCAAGCTCGCGTTGCTCGTGCTGATCTGGTCGTATTGCCATCATTTCTGCGCGGGAATCCGCTTCCTGCTGCTCGACGTGCATGTCGGTGTGGACAAGCAAGCCGCGCGCCGCTCGGGCATCGTGGTGATCGTCGTGGCGCTGGTGCTTACGGTGCTCTTCGGGGCAAGGCTCCTGTGAGGCGCGTAGTCGTCGGCGCGCATTACGGCCTGCGCGACTGGCTCGCACAGCGAATCACCGCCATCGTCATGGTGGCGTACACGCTGATCCTCATGTTGACGCTGGCGCCCGGGCCCGCGAAGGGCTTCGCCGAGTGGAAGAGCCTGTTTGCGTCCGGATGGATGCGCGTGGCGACGCTAGTTTTCGGCGCCAGCCTCGCCTGGCACGTATGGGTCGGCATGCGCGACGTGCTGATGGACTACGTGAAGCCGGACGGCTTGCGCCTCACGCTGCAGGTCGTGACGCTCCTCGTGATCGCCGGCTACCTCGGCTGGCTGGTGCAGATCCTGTGGCGATGAGCAGCGCGCTCCCGGTGCGCAGATTCGATGCGCTGGTCGTCGGCGCGGGCGGTGCAGGCATGCGCGCGTCGCTCGAGCTGGCCCGCGCAGGCCTCAAGGTCGCGGTGCTGTCGAAAGTGTTTCCGACGCGCTCGCACACGGTTGCCGCGCAGGGCGGCATCGCAGCGCCGCTCGCCAATTCGACCGAGGACAACTGGCACTGGCACATGTACGACACGGTCAAGGGGTCGGACTACCTCGGCGACCAGGATGCGATCGAGTACATGTGCCGGCGCGCGAACGAAGTGGTGGTCGAGCTGGAGCACATGGGCATGCCGTTCGATCGGCTGGAGAACGGCAAGATCTACCAGCGACCGTTCGGCGGCCACACCCAGGACTACGGCAGCTCGAAGATGGCGATGCGCTCGTGCGCGGCGGCCGATCGGACCGGTCACGCGATGCTGCACACGCTCTACCAGCAGAACGTGCGCGCCAACACGCAATTCTTCGTCGAGTGGATGGCGGTCGACCTGATCCGCGATCCGCAGGACGGTGCGGTGCTCGGTGTCACGGCGCTCGAGATGGAAAGCGGGGACCTCGCGATCCTGCAGGCGAAGGCAACGCTTTTCGCCACCGGCGGTTCGGGGCGAATGTTCGCGGCGAGCACGAATGCGTTCATCAACACCGGCGACGGCCTCGGGATGGCCGCGCGCGCCGGGATCCCGCTCGAGGACATGGAATTCTTCCAGTTCCATCCGACCGGAATCCAGGGCGCCGGCATCCTCATCACCGAAGGCGTGCGCGGCGAAGGCGGGTACCTGCTGAACAAGGCGGGCGAGCGCTTCATGGAGCGCTATGCGCCGAACGCGAAGGACCTGGCGAGCCGCGACGTCGTGTCGCGCGCGATGGTCACCGAGATCAAGGAAGGTCGCGGCTGCGGCCCGCAGGGCGATCACGTGCTGCTGAAGCTCGATCACCTCGGCCCGGACGTCATCAACCATCGCCTGCCCGGGATCCGCGAGATCGCCATTCGCTTCGCAAGCGCCGATCCGGTGCGCGAGCCGATCCCTGTAGTGCCGACCGCGCACTACCAGATGGGCGGCATCCCGACCAGGTTCACCGGCGAAGTGGTGGTGCCGGAAGGCGCAAACCCCGAAAGCATCGTGCCCGGGTTCTACGCCGCCGGCGAGTGCGCGTGCGTTTCGGTACATGGATCGAACCGTCTCGGCACGAACTCGCTGCTGGACCTTCTCGTGTTCGGAAAAGCGGCCGCCGAGCAGATGGTGCGCGAGATCCACAAGATGCCGAAGCCGCAGCGCAATCTGCCCGCCGACAGCGGCGAGCGCTCGCGCGCGCGCCTCGCGCAGCTCGATGCGAACCGCGCCGGCGAGCGGGTGGCAAGCGTGGGCGCCGAGCTGCGCCGCGTGATGCAGGCGAATTGCGGCATCTTCCGCTTCCCGGACGATCTCGTCGCCGGCATCGGCAAGGTGAAGGAAATCGCCGAGCGCGCCGAGCGCATGTCGATCGAGGACAAATCCAAGGTATTCAACACCGCGCGCGTGGAAGCGCTCGAGATCGACAACCTCGTCGAGGCGGCGCTCGCGACGATCGTTTCGGCCGAGGCGCGCAAGGAGTCGCGCGGCGCGCAGTCGAGGGCCGATTTCCCCGAGCGCGACGACCGCAACTGGCTCAAGCACACCCTCTGGTACAAGGAGGGCAACCGGCTTGCCTACAAAGCGGTCCATTTGAGGCCGATCAGCGTGGAAGCGTTCGAACCCAAGGTGCGGACCTACTGATGAAACTTTCGATCTACCGATACGACCCGGACAAGGACGAGCGCCCGTACCAGCGGGACTACGAGATCCAGCTCGATCACGCCGACCGCATGCTGCTCGATGCGCTCGTCAAGGTGAAGGAGCAGGATGATTCGTTTGCCTTCCGCCGCTCCTGCCGCGAAGGGGTCTGCGGTTCGGACGCGATGAACATCAACGGGCGCAACGGTCTTGCGTGCGTGACGCGCATCGCCGACCTGCCGGGCGAGGTCACGCTGCGGCCGCTGCCCGGCCTGCCGGTGATCCGCGACCTCATCGTCGACATGACGCAATTCTTCGACCAATACCATTCGATCCGCCCGTACCTGGTGAACGACGCGCCGGTGCCCGAGCGCGAGCGGCTGCAATCGCCCGAGGAGCGCGACGAGCTGAACGGGCTCTACGAGTGCATCCTGTGCGCCTGCTGCTCGACCGCGTGCCCGTCGTTCTGGTGGAATCCGGACAAGTTCGTCGGCCCGGCCGGCCTGCTGCAGGCGTACCGCTTCATCGCGGACAGCCGCGACCGGGCGACCAGCGAGCGCCTGGACAATCTCGAGGATCCGTACCGCCTGTTCCGCTGTCACACCATCATGAATTGCACCGAGGTGTGCCCGAAAGGCCTGAATCCGACCAAGGCGATCGGCAAGATCAAGGACCTTATGGTCCGGCGCGCGGTCTAGCGCTCGACCGGCGCGCCCATGGATCGGATCCGGCGCGATCGGCTGAAATGGAAGTGCAGGCGAGGGCTGCTGGAGCTCGACCTGGTGCTCGGGCGGTTCGTCGCGCAACAGGCGCCGGCGCTCGGCGCCGCCGAGCTTGCGGCCCTCGAGGAACTGCTCGATTATCCCGACAACGACCTGTGGGACGTGATCACCGGCAGAAGCGAACGCGTCGATCCGCGCCTGAGAGGGATCGTGTCGCAATTGCGCGCCATTTAGAAAGGAAAAGGAGCCACCCATGGAAAAGAAAGCAACGCTCACTCTGCACGACGGCCGCACGGTCGACTTCCCGGTCCTTGCGGGCAGTATCGGTCCCGAAGTGGTCGACATCCGGGCGCTCTATGGCAAGACCGGGGTGTTCACCTACGACCCCGGGTTCCTGTCGACTGCGAGCTGCAGCTCGACGATCACCTACATCGACGGCGACGCCGGCGTGCTGCTCTACCGCGGCTATCCGATCGAGCAGCTGGCGCAGAACTGCGACTTCCTCGAAGTCTGCTACCTGCTGCTGAACGGCGAGCTGCCGACGCAGGCGCAGAAGGACGAGTTCGTCTACATCGTGATGCACCACACGATGGTGCATGAGCAGATCAGCCGCTTCTTCTCCGGGTTCCGCCGCGATGCGCACCCGATGGCGACCATGGTCGGCGTGATCGGCGCGCTCTCGGCGTTCTACCACGATGCGCTCGACATCAACGACCCCGAGCACCGCACGATTTCGGCGTTTCGCCTGATCGCCAAGATGCCGACCATCGTCGCGATGGCCTACAAGTACTCGATCGGGCAGCCGTTCATGTACCCGAAGAACGACCTCTCCTATACGGCGAACTTCATGCGCATGATGTTCGCGGTGCCGGCCGAGGACTACAAGGTGAACGAAGTGCTGGTGCGCGCGCTCGACCGCATCTTCATCCTGCATGCCGACCATGAGCAGAATGCTTCCACCTCGACCGTGCGCCTCGCCGGCTCCTCGGGCGCGAATCCGTTCGCTTGCATCTCGGCGGGCATCGCCTGCCTGTGGGGTCCGGCGCATGGCGGCGCCAACGAGGCGTGCCTGCAGATGCTGGAGGAGATCGGCGATGTTTCGAAAATCGGCGAGTTCATCCGCCAGGTGAAGGACAAGTCGAGCCACGTGCGGTTGATGGGATTCGGCCACCGGGTCTACAAGAACCACGATCCGCGCGCCAAGCTGATGCGCGAGACCTGCCACGAGGTGCTGAACGAGCTCGGGCTGCACAACGATCGACTGTTCAAGCTCGCGATCGCGCTGGAAAAAGTCGCGCTCGAGGACGACTACTTCGTCTCGCGGAAGCTCTACCCGAACGTCGATTTCTACTCCGGCATCATCTTCCGCGCGCTGGGCATCCCGGTGAGCATGTTCACGGTGATCTTCGCCATCGCGCGCACCGTGGGCTGGATCTCGCAGTGGACCGAGATGATCGAGGACCCGCAGTCCAAGAT
>DASUMM010000289.1:0-3061 GCA_036277655.1 Burkholderiales bacterium
GGCAGCGATGTGCGCCGGATCCACCGGCGGCGGCGCCTGCGCGACGGCTGGCGCCGAAGCAGCCGCTTGCCTCTTTTCGCTGGCGGATGCACCTGACCAGAGCTGCGGCGGCTGCATTGCCTGCTGGAAAACGAAGAACCCGCCGATGGCCACCGCGCTCACCAGGCCGAACCAGAACGGGACCCGGGCAGTGCTGCGTGCCCGGGGCAGCTGGTACGCCGGAGGGATCGGCGCGGCGACCGGCGTCGCCACGGGCGACGCCACCGGCGTGAGCGGCGTATGGTGGCTTGCACCGCGGCCCTGCGACATTTCGTCGCTCGTCCATTCGCCGTTGACGTGGAATTCGCTCGACCCCGTCGGCTCTCCGGCGAGCAGACGGTCGATCTCGACGATCAACTCGTCATGCGGCAGCGCCGGATCCGGTGGCGCCGTATCGAACTCCTTCAGCACCTCGATCAGGCGACGCACCTCCTCGGAGGGCCGGTCGAGCCCGGCGGCGGCAATCTTTTCCGCCATGTGCCCGAGGCTATACAGATCCACCCGGTAATCGAGTTGCTGCACGGCGTTCGGGCAGCCGCTCTTGCGGTCGGCCTGCAGCGCGGCAATCAGCAGCTGCGACTGGTACGGCAGGCGTTCCTCCGGATCGATCACCAGGATCTGCGTCAGCGGAATCGAATGCGCGAGCGCAAATGCGAAGTCGATCAGCTTCAGGTTCTCGTACTCGATCCGGATCGGCTGGTGCGCGCCGGCAAACGGATAGGGCGCGTACGGAATGCAGATGTTGTCTTCCTTGATGTCGCAGTGGACGATGCGCTGCGCATGGATCTCCTTCAGCGCCACGAGGCACGCGCGAACCATCCGCAGGAACGCATCGGTGCGCTGGAACGGATGGCTGAGCATCGCGGCGTCGCCGTAGCGCGCCTTGACGCGCAGCCAGTTGGCGATCGTGATGCCGGCGTCGCGCGTCAGCACCTGCTTGGCGGCCTCGTTTTCCGAGATCAGGTGCCGCGCCTGCACCACGTGCGTGAACTCGTTCTGGCGCTTGAGGAACTCGCGCAGGAAGAAGTTTTCGCGCTCGGCCCAGTAGCGGTAGTCGTACTTCTGTCCCGAGCGATCCTCGAACTCCTTGAACACCTTGGAGAAGAGCACCGGCCGCGTGCCGAGCCGCTCGACGCGCACGTGGGCGCAGTCGACGATCGTCTTCGGTCCGGAATCGAACACTTCGCTCGGGAAGCCGCCCGGCTCGGGAGCGAGCCGCGGCTCGATCCAGCGCTCCTGCCGTTCATGCGAGCGCTGCTTGCGCTTCAAGGGAAGGGCCATTGCCGTTCAATCCACGCGAGCGACGCGAAAGCCGATGCGATTGTCGGAGTACATGACCGACGCGGCAGCGCGCGCGGAGGAGCGCGTTGCGTGCGGTACGTCGCGCCATCCGCCGCCGCGAATGAGGCGCCGGCCGGAAATCAGCGAGCAGTCGAACATCTTGGCGTCGCTCGGAGCATCGCGGTGGCAGTCCTCGACCCATTCGGAAACGTTGCCGTTCATGTCGTGCAGGCCGAACGGGTTCGGTGGGAAGCTGCCGACCGGCGCCGCGCGCAGCCCGTCCCAGCGGCTGCCGCAGCCGCTGCAGTTCGCTTCGCCCTGCCCCGTGTCGTTGCCCCACCAGTAGCGCACCTGCGAGCCGGCGCGCGCCGCGTACTCCCATTCCGCCTCCGAGAGCAGCCGGTAGCGCTTGCCGGTGCGGCGCGAGAGCCAGGCGACGTATTGCTGCGCATCCGACCAGCTCACGTTGACCACGGGCTGGCGCCCGCGGCCCCAGCCGGCATCCTCCGGGCGGCGGCGGCAGCCTCCGGAATCCGCGCACGCATCCCATTCCGCGAACGTGATCTCGAACCTGCCCACCGCGAGCGTGTAGTCGATGCGCACCGCGCGCCGCAGGCTTTCGCCCATCAGGAACACGCCCTGCGGCAGCCAGACAAGCTCCGGGCACTCGTTGCAATCGCGAAAAGCCATGCCGTGCCGCGCCGGCGCTTTGGAGAGCGATTCGGTGCGCACTGACCGAGCGGCTGTCGCGTACTTGAGCGCTTTCTCGCGCGCCGCCTGTCTCGATGCTTCCCTCGCCGCTTCGCGCGCCGCGGCTTCCTTCGCCGCCAGTTCCCGTGCGGCCGCTTCCCTGGCCGCCGCTTCGCGTGCCGCAATTTCCCTCGCTTCGCGCTCGGCCGCCTCGCGTGCGGCTTCGCGTGCCGCAAGCTCGCGCGATGCCGCCTCTCGGATCGCTGCCTCGCGCGCGGCGTTTTCCGCTTCGGCGGCGGCACGCAGCGCCGCCGTCCGCTCCGCCGCTCGCTTCTCCGCAGCGGCACGCGCTCTCGCCTCCTTCAGCACGTGCGCTCGTGCGGCAGCCGCCCTGGCGGCGGCCGCCCTGCGCGCCTGCGCTTCCCGCGCCGCCGCTTCTTTCGCCGCGGCTTCCTGCCGCGCCTGCTCCGCCGCGCGCTGCCGCGCCGCTTCGCTTTCCGCTGCGCGCCTGCGACTGTCTTCCTGTGCCCGCTGGCGCTCTCGCTTCACCGCGGCTTCATTCCCTGCAGGCGCTGCTTTCTTCGTCGCGCGTGCAGGCGGTGCGCTCGTTTCCAGCGCCTCGGTCGGATCGATCACGCTTTGCGTTTCCGCAAGCACGCCCGGCGCGAAGAGCGCGAGGAGCGCCACCGCGATCGCGATGGCGGCATAGAACCAGCGCGCAGCGAGCCACGGACGCCGCAGTACGAGCAGCGCGCTTGCATCGTCTCGGCTGCCGTTCGTCTTCGCGGTCCGCACCAGCGCGCCGCAGATCGCTTCGAGCGAGCGGCCTTCGCTGAATCCGCTCGAGACCACGTCGGCGATCTGCTCGTCAGGGACGAACTTGTGCAGGCCATCGGAGCAAAGGAGCAGCATCTCGCGCTCGCCGATCGGCGCCTTCAGTACCGGCGGCTCGCCGACCGCCCCCGCGCCGACCATGCGCGCCGGATCGTCCGGTCGTCCGGCCGGCGGGGGCGTCTGCGCAAGGTTGGCGTAGGTCTGGTCGACCGTCAGC
>DASUMM010000290.1:0-3227 GCA_036277655.1 Burkholderiales bacterium
GAGGTCGCGCAGCTCGGCGATCATGTCGAAGAACGCGAACAGCGCGAGGAAGCCGACCAGCACGAACAGCACGGCGCCCCAGATCTGCCTTGCCAGGTAGCGCTGCAGCGTCGGAATGGCGTTCATCAGCGCCGACGGCGTCCCGGCAGCACCAGGTGGCGCCAGAACATCACGCTCGCGATGGCGAGCATCGCCAGGTGCAGCGGCCACCACCCGTTTTCGAACGCGAGCTTGCCCTGCGCTACCTGCGCCTGGCTCACCGAGAGCAGGTTCGAATAGGTGATGTAGATGAGCAGCGCGAACACCAGGTTGTAGGACCGCCCGCCGCGCGGGTTCACGTAGGAAAGCGGAATGGCGAGCAATGCGAGGATCAGCGCCGACAGCGGAATGCCGATGCGCCACAGCAGCTCGCCGCGATTCACCGCAGTGGGATTCTCCAGCAAGGCGAGCGTCGACAGGCTCTTGTGCGTAGGGAGCGGCTCCGCGCCCTCCTTCGCCTCCACCCGCACCATGTAGCGGGCGAACTCCATCAGCCGGAAATCCGGCTCGCCCGGCGCGCCTTCATAGCGACGGCCGGAGATCATCGTCAGGAACCGGTCGCCGTTCGGTGCGATTTCGGTGAATCCCTTCTCGCTCGTCATCACGCCGGTGCGGCCGTGTTGCATCGAGTTGACGAACACGTTCTGCACCATCCGCTTGTCGCCGGCGATCGACTCGGCGAAGAACACGCGGTCGCGCGAGCGCGATTCGGCGAAGGTTCCCGCCTCGATGCGCGAAAGATCGTCGCGCGAATCGATGCGGCTGCGGTACTGCTCGCTCATCTGCACCACCCACGGCGAAAGCACGCAGGTGAGCAGCGCGATCAGCAACACGAGCGGCGCGGCAAACAGCATCACCGGTTGCGTCCACGAGGTCAGCGCGAGCCCGGAGTTGAACCAGATCACCATCTCGGAATCGCGCCAGATGCGCGCGAGCGTCAGCAGCACCGTGATGAAGAGCGTGAGCGACAGCAGCACCGGCAGGATGTGCAGCGAGAAAAAGCCGAGGAACGCGAACACGGCGTCGCTCGGCAGCTTTCCGCCGGCGGCCTGGCCGAGCAGGCGGATCAGTCGAATCGTGACGGCGATCAGGAAGAGCGTCAGGAACACCGCAACCGCGAGATTGGCGAATTCCCGCAGCAGCGAGCGGTGAAAGATCATGCGATACTGGAGCCCTGCGTCGAGGGGAGATTCGGCAGTGGAATTTAGCATAAGAAGCGGGGCGCCCGAGGCCGCGCAGACCGGCTGCCTCGTCGTCGGCGTGCATCAGAACGGCCGTGCCCTGGCGCTTTCGCGCAGCGCGCAACTCGTCGACCGCGCGTCGGGCGGCGCATTGCAGCGCGCGCTGGACGCGGGCGATCTGTCGGCGAAGCTCGGCTCGTCGCTGCTGCTGCGCTCACTCGACGGAGTGAAGGCCGAGCGGGTGCTGCTGGTCGGCCTCGGCGAGCGCGAAAAATTCGGCGAGTCGTCGTATCGCGATGCGATGCGCGCGGCGACCAATGTGCTGAAGGAACTCGGCGCGCGACATGCGGTCGTTGCGCTCACCGAGGCGAAAGTCGGCCGGCGCCCGCCGGAGTGGAACCTGCGTCATGCGGTGCTCTGCCTGCGCGACGGGCTGTACCGCTTCGATCAGTTGAAGAGCGCCAAACCGCCCGCGCCGCCCGCATTGAAGGAAGTGGCGTTCCTCGCGAGCGGAGCTGCGGCGCAGGCCGTGCTGAAGGAAGCGGTCGCCACCGCGGACGGCGTCGAGCTTGCGCGCACGCTTGGCAACCTGCCGTCGAATCACTGCACTCCGGCGTACCTCGCGGAGGTCGCCTCCGGCCTGGCGAAGGACCACAAGCTCGGCGTCGAGGTGCTCGAGCGGCGCGACATGGAGCGGCTGGGCATGGGCGCGCTCCTCTCGGTCACCCGCGGGTCGCAGACTCCGCCGAAGTTCATCGTGCTGCGCCATGACGGCGCCGGCAGGAAGGCCAAGCCGGTGGTGCTGGTGGGCAAAGGCATCACGTTCGACACCGGGGGCATCTCGCTCAAGCCGGCTGCCGAGATGGACGAGATGAAGTTCGACATGTCCGGCGCAGGCAGCGTGCTCGGCACGATGCGCGCGCTCGGCGCGATGAAGGCGCGGGTCAACGTGGTCGGCCTCATCGCGGCGTGCGAGAACATGCCCGGCGGCACCGCCACCAAGCCCGGCGACATCGTGAAGACGCTCGACGGCCAGACGGTGGAGATCCTGAACACCGACGCCGAAGGCCGTCTGATCCTTTGTGATGCACTCGCCTACGCAAAGCGCTTCGAGCCCGAAGCGGTGCTCGACATCGCAACGCTCACCGGCGCCTGCGTCATCGCACTCGGGCATGTGGCGAGCGGCCTGTTCGCCAACGACGAGCGGCTCGCCGCGCGCGTCACTGCGGCGGCCGACGATGCCTGGGATCGCGTCTGGCGCATGCCGATCTGGGATGATTACCAGGAGCAATTGCGCTCGAACTTCGCCGATATGGCGAACATCGGCGGCCGCCCCGCCGGCAGCGTCACCGCGGCCTGCTTCCTCTCCCGTTTCGCCAAGGATCTGCGCTGGGCGCACCTCGACATCGCTGGCACTGCCTGGAAAGGTGGCCGCGAGAAAGGCTCCACCGGTCGCCCGGTGCCGCTGCTCGTACGCTTCGCGCTGCGCTACGCCGAAAAGGGCGCGCGCACGTAGGAGCGGAAGTCCAGCGGTGACGACGATCGACTTCTATTTCAACGCCACCGATCGCCTGCAGGTCGCGTGCCGGCTGGCAGGCAAGGCCCTCGCCCAGGGAAAGCGCATGCTGATCTACGCGCCGGAGGAGGAAATGGCGCGCAGAATCGACCAGATGCTGTGGACTTTCCCGCCGATCTCGTTCGTTCCGCATTGCTTCGCCGACGACCCGCTCGCCGCCGAAACGCCGGTGCTGATCGCATCCGGCACGGAGCATGCGAACGGCTCGGACGTGCTCCTCAACCTCGCGCACGATTGTCCGGAATTTTTCGCGCGCTACCCGCGGCTGCTCGAAATCGTCTCGCAGGCCGACGATGACCGTCGCGCGGGGCGCACGCGCTATGCCTGGTATCGCGACCGCGGCTATGCGATCCGCAACCACGATCTTGCCGGAGCGGCGGAATGAGTGAATCGCGCGAGCCGGCGCCGCTCTTCGAGCGCGTCGATGCGCT